>JAYSMB010000676.1:0-2388 GCA_043725065.1 Burkholderiales bacterium | reverse complement strand
TCGCGGCGCAGATGGCCGAGCTCGAGGTCGACCTCGAGCTCGGCCATCTGCGCCGCGAAGCCGTAGGTCGCATACGGCACGCCCTGGCCGTCGGCGTCGAGCGGCACGGTCGGCGGATTGAAGTGGCCGCTGGCCGAGGCGAGATCACCATCGGCGTCGGCGGGCCATTGGCGAAGGTCGGCGCTGCGCCGAAGACCGTTCCCTTCGGCGACGAGGCTGAAGCCATCGAGGACAAGGCGGATTTCCGTGTCGCTCGTCGCATCGAAGCCGAGTCGCTCGAGCAACTGGCGCCGCAGCGCTGCGCCGGCCGATCTTGCCGCGTTGCCCGAGACGAAGGTCTGTCGCGACGCCGACGATTTGCCGGCATCGGCCGTCAGGTCGGTATCGCCCATCACCTGGCGAACGCAAGCGAGCGGCAGACCAACCGCGTCGGCGAACATCTGCGGCATGATCGTCGCGGTGCCCTGGCCGATCTCCTGCGCGCCGTTGTAGAGAAAGAGGTGCGCGCCGTGCTCGGCATCGACGCGCAGCGCGCCACGAATCGTCGACGGGTTGGCGATCACCGTGTTGCCGATTCCGTACCACATGCAGGCGATTCCGGCGCCGCGGCGAACACCGCTTGTCGACCTGAGCGAAGCGAAGGACTTCGACGTCGGCTGAGATCCTTCGCTTCGCTCAGGATGACATTGGGCGTCATTGAATGCGTTCGCATCGGCAAGCGCGGCTTGCCACGCTGGGCGAAGCGCGTCCAGGCAGGCGCGCAAGCCAACGCTCGCTTCGAGCCGCTGCCCGGTCGGCGTGCGGTCGCCGGCGCGCAGCGCGTTGGCGTGACGAAACTCGAGCGAATCGATTCCGGCTGCGCAAGCGAGCTCGTCGATCAGCAGCTCGCCGAGCAGCGCCGCCTGCGGCACGCCGAAGCCGCGAAACGCACCGGCGATGCTGTTGTTGGTCAGTACGGCGCGCGACAAGGCACGAACGTGGGGCACGCGATAGGGACCGGTGGCGTGAATCGGCACGCGGTTGGCCACGGTCGGGCCCCAGGACGAATAGGCGCCGGTGTTGAAGTCGCCGTGAAAGTCGAACGCCGTCAGCACGCCGCTCGTGCCGCACGAGGCCGTGGCGGTCATTTGTGCAGGATGCCGCTTCGTGCTCGACAGCATCGATTCCGGCCGTTCGTAGACGAGTCGCACCGGGCGGCCCAGCTTCCACGCGGCAACCGCGATCAGCGGCTGCACCGACAGATCGAGCTTGCCGCCGAAGCCGCCGCCGATCGCCGACGGCACGATGTGCACTCGATCCGGCGCGATGCCGAGCACATGCGCGATCTCGTCGCGATCCATGTACGATCCATGTACGGTGTCTGGGTGCAAGCGAAGACGCGAACCCGGCGTAGCGCGGCGGGCGACTCGCCTTCGACGATTTCCGCATAGCCGGCTTCGGGTTCGATGTAGGCATGCTCGACGTGCCGCGTCTCGAAGTTCGACGTCGCGAGCCACGCCGATCGCACCGGATCGGCCAGTGCCGCTTCGACGTCGCCGGAAACGACGCGGCCGCGGCACAGCACGTTGTCGGGATAGCGGGTGTGCAGCGCTTCGCCGCGCTCCGCCGCCGCGAGCGCCGCCTCGATGCTTTCGTGCACCGGCCGCGCGCTGAAGCGAACCGGCATCTCGCTTTCCGGCAACGCCAGTACCGCCTCGGCATCGCCGACGATGGCCAATACGGCCTCGCCGCGAAAGCGGGCGACGCCTTCGGCGAGCACGGGCTGGTCACGCAGGTCGGCAAAGATCGCGAAGGCGTTGTTCGGCACGTCGGCCGCGGTGATCACGTCGACGATGCCTGGCCAGCGGCGGCGAAATGCATCGAGGTCACCGAGCTCGAACGACGCATGCGCATGCGGCGACCGGACGACGCGCATCGCCAGCACCGAGTCGTGCGCGCCCGGCCACTGATCGGCGCCAAAGCGTTCTTCGCCGCGAACCTTGGCGGGCGCGTCGAGGCGGGCGGCGCGGCTGCCGACAGCGGCCCCCGCCTTCGCCATAGGCACATCGACCACGTCGCCGGCCGCAACCGCAAGCACCGCCTCGACGATCTTCGTGTAGCCGGTGCAGCGGCACAGCACACCGGCCAGCGCGTCGCGTACCTCGGCCTCGTTCGGCGTCGGGTTCGCGCGCAGCAAGGACTCGGCGCTCATCAGCATGCCCGGTGTGCAAATGCCGCACTGCGCCGCGCCGTGGGCGACGAAAGCGCGCTGCAAGGGCGAGAGCGCGCCGTCCGCACCGGCCAGGCCTTCGACGGTCGTCACGGCGCGACCTTCGCATTGACCGACGGCGACGATGCAGGAGCAGACCTGCTCGCCGTCGACGAGCACGGTGCAGGCGCCGCAGTCGC
>JAYSMB010000675.1:0-1591 GCA_043725065.1 Burkholderiales bacterium | reverse complement strand
GCACCTGACCGACTGGCAAGGCAATGACTGGACGCCCGCGATTGCCGAAAGATGCGGCGCCAAAGCCGCTCATCCCAACGCCCGTTTCACCGTGCCGGCCACCAACAACCCGGCGCTTGACCCCGAGTGGGACAACCCGGCCGGCGTCGCGATCGACGCCTTCATCTTCGGCGGCCGCCGCTCGACCACGGTGCCGTTGGTGACCGAGGCGAACGACTGGACCGAGGGCGTCTACATGGCCGCGACGATGGGCTCCGAGACCACTGCCGCAGCCGCCGGCGCGCAAGGCCTGGTGCGGCGCGACCCGTTCGCGATGCTGCCGTTCATCGGCTACAACATGAGCGACTACTTCGCGCACTGGCTGAGCCTGGGCCGCTCGCTCGCTTCAACGGGTGCCGTGCTGCCGAAGATCTTCTGCGTCAACTGGTTTCGCAAGGGCGACGACGGCAAATTCGTGTGGCCCGGGTACGGCGAAAACATGCGCGTGCTGCAGTGGATGATCGGCCGGGTCGAGGGCACCGCCAAAGGCCGGCTCAACGCGTTCGGCACCACGCCCGACTACGCCGATCTCGACTGGCGAGGCCTGGCTTTCACACCCGCGCAGTTCGAGCAGGTGACCCGCATCGACAAGGCAGCATGGAAGGCCGAGCTCGAGCTGCACACCGAGCTTTTCAAGCAACTCGCCCACCACTTGCCGGCTGAAATGCCCGTCACTCAGGCGTCGATCGCGTCGCGGCTCGTGGCCTGAGGCGGCGTCTCAAAGCGCTCGCCGGCGCGGGGCGGCGGTCGGTGCAGACGTGAACCGACGAAACCGATGAGCGCGCGCCAAGCCCCATCGCGCGCGGCGGGCAGCCAACGTCCCACAATCGGCGCTTCTTCGTGCAGCGAGCACCGACCATGCAGCAGACCAACGCCCTTCCCCCGTCGAACGCGCTCCGTGCGCAGGACCTGACCGACGCCGAATTCGCCGAACTCGACGACCTTTTGCTCGAGACGCCCGAGCCGCTGCAACCGCTCGATGCGGTGATGCTCGACGGCTACCTGTGCGGCGTGATCGTCCAGCCGGTGTTGCTCGAGCCGGCCACCTGGCTCGCCCACATCTTCGACTTCAACGGCACGCCGCTGCCCGACGACGCGAAGCCCGAGTGGCTGGAGCGCACCACCGCGCTCATCATGCGGCGCCATGCCGCGCTCAATCGTGCGATCGTCGAAGACGGCTGGTTCGACCCGCTCGTGCTCGAGTTCGACGAAGAGCACCCGCGCGAGCCGGTGCCCGAAGGCGAAGTCGACCCGTTGGCCGACCTGTCGCCGGTCTCGCAGTCGCTGATGCCCTGGGTCGCCGGTTTTCACCACGCGGCCGAGACCTTTCCCGACTTGTCCGAGATGCCTGACGACGCAGTCATGGCCGCCCTCGCTCGCCTGTATCGCCACCTGCCGGTCGAAGACGACGAGCAACGCGAACTGGTCGCGCTGCTCGACCGCGAGCACCCGCTCGCCACGCTCGACGACGCGATGGAAGAACTCGTCGTCACCATCGCCGACCTGCAAGACCTCACCGCCGAGCAGCGCTACAAGGTCGAGACCGTCAAGC
>JAYSMB010000674.1:0-1882 GCA_043725065.1 Burkholderiales bacterium | reverse complement strand
ACGCCCCAGGCCCAGGTGTGCACGGCAATGTCGTCGGTGTGGCCGCTGGTCGTGCCCTCGCCCTTGATCTTGCCGGCACGCTTGGTGACGACGTGCAGGAACACGTCGGCGACGGAATTGCCGCCGGCCGGCGTGACCTGAAGCTCCTTGATCTGGATCGGCATCGCGGGCCTCCGTCAGCGTGTGCGCACGGGATGGGCGATCAGACTTTCTTGTTGGTCGTCACGTCCCAGCCGCCGATGACTTCGCCGCCGAGCGAGCCGTCCGGCTTCTGTTCCTTGTACTTGAACTCGACCTTGCCGAAGGCCAGCGAGACCTGCTCGGTCGGCACGATGTCGGAGCCCGCCGATCCGCCGTGCTGCCAGCTGGTGACGAGCACCGGCGACATCACGATCGTCAGGAACTCCTGCTGGTCGCCCCCGGCCTTGCGGCACACCAGCGTGGCGGTCTTGATGTGCTCGCCGGTGGCGCAGGCGGTGTGCAGCTTGGCCGAGGCCTTGTCGACCTTCTTGACGAAGCTGAAATCCTGCATCGCGACCTTGCCGGCGCCGCCGCCACCGCCGCTCGAGAACGAGCTGCTGTTGGAATGGCCCATGCTGTACGACTCGAGCTGGATCTCGCCCTTGTGTTTGTCGTCGGTGGATTCGCCGTCGACGCCGTCGAGCTTCAGGAAATAGTCTACGGAAGATGCCATGATGTTTCACTCCGAAAGTTGTTGAGCGTCGTTGAGAACTGCAAATGTTGGGAGGCACACACGACGCGCAGTGCCCCAACTCCTCCTATGTCGCAGCGCTTACGCCACCTTCTGCGTAGGCAGCTTTGAAACCAATCGCAACGACACGGTCAGTCCCTCGAGCTGGTAGTGCGGGCGAAGGAACATCTTCGTTGCGTAGTAGCCAGGGTTGCCGGGGATCTCATCGACTGTGACTTCGGCGGCGGCCAACGGTTTTTTCGACTTGGTTTCCTGCGACGAGTTGGCCGGATCGCCGTCGACATAGTTCATAACCCACTTGTTCAGGTAGCGCTGCACGTCCTCGCGCTCCATGAACAAGCCGATCTTCTGTCGACCGATGTTCTTGAGGTAGTGTGCGAAGCGGCAGCACGCGAACATGTACGGCAAGCGGGCCGACAGGTTGGCGTTGGCGGTGGCGTCGGGATCGTCATACTCGGCCGGCTTCTGCAGCGACTGGGCGCCGATGAAGGCGGCGAAGTCGGAGTTCTTGCGGTGCAGCAGCGGCATGAAGCCGTTCTTCGCGAGTTCGGCCTCGCGCCGGTCGCTGATCGCGATCTCGGTCGGGCATTTCATCGCGACGCCGCCTTCGTCGGTCGGGAAGGTGTGGGTCGGCAGGCCCTCGACCGCGCCCCCGGATTCGATGCCGCGAATGCTCGTGCACCAGCCGTACACCTTGAACGATCGGTTGATGTTGACGGCCATCGCATAGGCCGAGTTGGCCCAGGTGTAGGCAGCGTGGTCGCCGCCGGCGGTTTCTTCCTCGAAGTTGAAGTCTTCGACCGGGCTGGTCTTCGCGCCGTACGGCAGGCGCGCGAGGAAGCGCGGCATCGCCAGGCCCACATAGCGCGAGTCTTCGGATTCGCGCAGCGACCGCCACGAGGCGTACTCGGGCGTCGTGAAGATCTTCGTCAGGTCGCGCGGGTTGGCGAGTTCCTGCCACGAGCCCATCTGCATCAGCGTCGGGCTCACGGCCGAGATGAACGGCGTGTGCGCGGCCGCAGCGACCTTGCTCATCTCGCCGAGCAGTTCGACATCGGGCGGGCTGTGGTCGAAGTAGTAGTCGCCGACCAGGCAGCCGAAGGGCTCGCCGCCGAACTGGCCGTACTCTTCTTCGTAGATCTTCTTGAACAGCGGGCTCTGGTCCCAGGC
>JAYSMB010000673.1:0-2936 GCA_043725065.1 Burkholderiales bacterium | reverse complement strand
GAGATTGCCCTTGGCCTGCATGAGTTTTTCGTGCAAGTAGCTGCGCTCGAACTCGGCGATCGCTCGCGCCTTGCCCGCCGCGAAAGAGCGTGCCGCGTCGCAGCGGTCGCCACTGCGGTCGCCCCTGCCCCGGGCGCCGTCATCGGCACGCTCGTCGGCGCACGCGGGCAAACCGAGATCGACGGTGTCGCCCTTGGCGAGCAGGAAGCTGCGATGGACGAGATGCTCGAGCTCGCGGACGTTGCCCGGCCACGGCAGGTCGCCTTCGAGCCGGCGGGCGCTGCACGCATCGAGGCGCTTCAGCGGCCGCTTGTACTGGCGCGAGAAGCGGGCAACGAAGACGCGCGCCAGCAGCAGCGCGTCGCCTTCGCGCTCGCGCAGCGTCGGCAACTTCACCGTGAGCAGGCTGAGCCGGTAAAGCAGATCCTGGCGGAAGCGCCCGGCGCGGCAGATCGCTTCCAGATCGGCATTGGTGGCGGCGATGACGCGCACGTCGCCGTGCTCGAGGCGTGCCGCGCCGAGCGGGCGGTAGCTGTGGTCCTGCGCGAAACGCAGGATGGCCGCCTGACCGCGCGCACTGAGCGAATCGATCTCGTCGAGGAAGAGCGTGCCGCCCTGGGCGAGGCCGACCACGCCGCGGCTCTCATGGCGGGCATCGGTGAACGCGCCCTTGACGTGGCCGAACAGCTCGGCCTCGAGGATGCTGTCGGGAATGGCGCCGCAATTCACAGGCACGAACGGGCCCCTCTGGCGCTCGCTCAGGTAGTGGATGGCGCGGGCGGCGAGCTCCTTGCCGGTGCCGGTCTGGCCGCAAAGCAGGACCGTCGCGTCGACGCCGGCCCACTGCTCGAGCAGTGCCAGCACCTCGCGAAACGCCCGCGAATCGCCGACGAGGTTGAGCTTTGCCCAGTCGGGCCCGGCCACCGAATCCCCGCCTTCCCCCGCGCCAACCGCTGTCGTTGTCTGCACTGGCGTACGCTTACACAATTCGGCTGCGGCGACAAGCACTCCCAAGATGAAATGACGGCCGCACGCGGCTGGTTCAGTGCCGCGCCGCAGCGCGGCCCAGGCCTGGTGCAAGGAGTCTCGGCACGCGGGGATGCGTTCGCATCGGCCGGTGCTCACGCCGTACCCTTGGCGAGCGTCTCGCGCGCCTCTCGGCTGGAGCGGGTGAGGGGAATCGAACCCCTGTATGAAGCTTGGGAAGCTGCCGTTCTACCATTGAACTACACCCGCAGTACCCGCCACGATTATGACGGCTCCACCCGTTGAGAACCCGCCGGCAACGCACCGCCCACGGATTCGAAGCTTCGTCGTTCGGCCCGGCCGCATGGGGCCGGGGCAGGCGCGCGCGCTGGCCGAACTCGGACCGCGTTTCGTGCTGCCCTACGCAGATGCGGTGACCGACTTCGCGGCGACGTTCGGGCGCCGCGCGCCGCTCGTGCTCGAGATCGGCTTCGGCATGGGCGACGCCACCGCGACGATTGCCGCCGCACGACCGGAGACCGACTTCCTGGGCATCGAAGTCCATCCGCCCGGCGTCGGCGCGCTTCTCAAGCGCATCGGCGAAGCGGGGCTGAACAACCTGCGCATCGTCCAGCACGACGCAGTCGAAGTGCTCGAGCACATGACCGCCCCCGAGTCGCTCGCCGGCGTTCATCTGTTCTTTCCCGACCCGTGGCACAAGGTGCGCCACCACAAGCGACGCCTGGTGCAGCCCGCGTTCGTGCGCCTGCTCGCGAGCAGGCTGGCCTCGGGCGGCGCCCTGCACTGCGCGACCGACTGGGAGCCTTATGCGGCGCAGATGCTCCATGTGCTGTCGACCGAACCGGGTCTGCGCAACACGGCGAATGGATTCGCCGAGCGCCCCGCGCTGCGCCCGCTTACCAAGTTCGAGAACCGCGGCCTCGGGCTGGGCCATGGGGTCTGGGACCTCGTGTTCGAGAAGCGCTGAGCGCTGTCGGCCGGGCCCGCCCCGCAAGGCTCAGTCAGCCCAGGTGACGAGCCCGAAGTACGCCGTCGCCAGCACGACGATGCCGAAGCCGATGCGGTACCAGGCAAAGGGCACGAAGGTGTGGGTCGAGATGTAGCGCAACAGCCAGCGCACGCACACCCAGGCGGCGAGAAACGAGAACACCAGGCCGACGCCGAACAGCGGCAGGTCGGCCGCCGAGAGCAATGCCCGCTCTTTCCACAAGCTGTAGACGCCGGCGCCGATCAGCGTAGGCATCGAAAGGAAGAAGCTGAACTCGGTCGCGGCCTTGCGGCTCAGGCCGAGCAGCATGCCGCCGATGATGGTGGCGCCCGACCGGCTCGTTCCGGGTACCAGCGCAAGGCACTGGCACAGGCCGACCTTGAGCGCGTCCCACGGGCCCATGTCGTCGATCGACTCGATGCGCGCCACGCGCTTGCGCCGCTCGGCCCACAGGATGACGAAGCCACCGAGGATGAAAGTGGTCGCGACGACGATCGGCGTGAACAGATGCGCCTTGATCGCCTTGCCGAACAACAGGCCCAGGATCACCGCCGGAACGAATGCAATGGCGACGTTGATCGCGAAGCGGCGCGCGCGCAGGTCGCTGCCGAGACCGGCCATCGTCTCGGCCAGACGCTGCCGGTAGACGATCATCACGGCGAAGATCGCGCCAGTCTGGATCGCGATGTCGAAGACCTTGCCCTTGTCGTTGTCGAAGCCGAGCAGCGAGCCGGCGAGGATGAGGTGGCCCGTGCTGGAGACGGGCAGGAACTCGGTCAGCCCCTCGACGATGCCCATCAAGGCGGCCTTGAAGAGCAGGATCAGGTCCACAGTGTTCTCCGGAATCGAAAAAAGTGCGGCATCTTAGGCGTCGCGCAAAAATAACTTGATAAATATTTGACGCTGTGTTCTAAAGCGAAATGCAGATTGCATTCGCGGTAGGGCACATCGAGTCGAAGTA
>JAYSMB010000672.1:0-4037 GCA_043725065.1 Burkholderiales bacterium | reverse complement strand
TTTGGAGACCGGCTGCAGCACGTTCAGCTGGTGCGCCAGCGAGACCAGGTAGCGCGCCGCGGACTGGCAGGCCGAGTCGGCGACGAGCGAATTGCGCTCCAGGGCGGCGCTGTCCACGGTCTGCCTGGCGCACGCCTCGTCGGCCTGTCGCTTCAAATCGTCGAGGTATCCCACGGGCGAATTCTTCCTCCGCGATAAGGATAGCTCACGCTCTTGTCGCAGGACCTCTTTGCGCCGCGTCGTCTCGCCCGACGGCGAGCGCCGCCAGCGCCGACTCGCGGTCGACGAAGAGGTTGTCGACGCCGAGCATGGTCACGAGTCCCGATTGCCGCATCGCCGCCAGCGGCTGCTCGTTGAGGCCGCTGACGACGAGTCGCACATTCGCCCGATGCAGCGCCCGGTGCACGTTCTCGAACGCCGTGACGCCCGAGGCATCGATCGACACGAGCTGGCGTGCGTCGAGAACCAGCGTGCGCGTGCCGGGCGCCAGCGCGTCGGGCAGGGCCTCGAGCTTGGCGACGGCGGCGAAGAAGAGCGGCCCGTAGAGGCGATAGACGACCAGGCCGTCGCCGGCACCGGCCGGCGCCGCATCGGGCTCGACGCGGAACAGCGCGCCCATGCGGTAGACGAAGACGATGCAAGCGATCGCCAGCCCGACCTCCATGGCCACCGTCAGATCGACCATCACGGTAAGCAGGAAAGTGCCGATCAGCTTGGCGCGGTATTCGAGCGAGAACGCGCCGATGCGCGTGAACTCGCGCCATTCGCCCATGTTCCAGGCCACGAACAGGAGCACGCCGGCCAGCACTGCGAGCGGCACGCTGGCGGCAAGCGGCGCCGCGGCCAGGACGATGACGAGCAGCGTCACGGCGTGTACGACGCCGGCGACCGGACTGCTCGCGCCGGCACGCAGGTTGGTGACGGTGCGGGCAATCGTGCCGGTGGCCGGGATGCCGCCGAAAAACGGCGTGACGATGTTGGCGATGCCTTGCGCCATCAGCTCCTGGTTCGGGTCGTGGCGCTTCTGCGTCGACATGCCGTCGGCGACGCGCGCGCAAAGCAGCGACTCGACCGCGCCGAGCAGGGCGATCGTCACCGTCGGCACGAACAGGCGCTGCACGTTGGCCCAGTCGAAGTCGGGCCAGACGAAGGCCGGCAGGGCTTGCGGAATGCCGCCGAAGCGCGTGCCGATGGTCTCCACCGGCCAGTGCAGCAGCGCCGCCAACGCCGACAGCGTGACCAGGGCGACGATCGGACCGGGCACGCGGGTGGCGATCTTGATGGCACGGCGCGCCCGCTCCGAAGTCAGGCCGGCACGGGCGTGCCAAGGCATCCCCGACTGCATCGAGAGGGCCGGAAACGCCGCCATCTTCGCCCAGAACAGAAGGCCGATGAAGCAGGCCAACCCCAGGCCGACCGCGTACGGATTGAACTCGCGCGCGTGGTTCACCAGTGCCATCACCTGGGAGAAGAAGTCAGCCGGAACCTTGCCGACCCGCAGGCCGAGCAGATCCTTGATTTGCGAGACGGCGATCAGGACCGCGATGCCGTTGGTGAAGCCGATGACGATCGAGACCGGGATGTAGCGCACCAGCGCGCCGAGCTTGAGCCAGCCGAGCGCCAGCAAGATGACGCCAGCGAGCACCGTCGCGATGAGCAGGTTGGCGACGCCGTAGCGCTGCACGATGCCGTAAACGATGACGATGAATGCGCCGGCCGGGCCGCCGATCTGCACGTTCGAGCCACCGAGCGCCGAGATGATGAAGCCGGCGATGATCGCCGTGAAGATGCCCTGCTCGGGCTTGACGCCGCTGGCGATCGCGAAGGCCATCGCCAGGGGCAGGGCGACGATGCCGACCGTGATGCCGGCGCCGCAGTCGGCGGCAAAGCGCTGCTTGTCGTAGCGCGCCAGCGAGTCGAGCAGGCGCGGCCGGAAGTGGTGCAGCCGGTCGCGCAGCGGGCCGAGGCCTGGCAGGCTCACACCAGCAACGGGCGGCCGGTCAGCCGCTCGAGGATGGCGAGCGGCGCGGTCTCGGGATGGGCCAGGTCGGGCGCGTCGAGGTAGAAGGTCTGCTCCATCATGTGCTGGCCGCCCATTGCCGCGTGCAGCACCTGGTCGCTGTAGCAGACCCAGGTCGTGCCGGGTGCGAAGTCGACCGCCTGCTGCGGCGAGCTGCGCTGGAACGCGAGGTCGGCCTTGGCGAGGTCGTGCAACTGCAGCATCAGGTGGTCGTAGCCGGTGCGGCGGCGCTTGGTGATGCCGAGTGTCGTCAGCAGCCAGGCCGAGCCGGGCCAGGGCTTGCCGATGGCGCCCAGATAGCGCCGCGCGTGTGCTTCGAAGGGCTCGCCGACGCGCCAGCGGCGCGGCTCGCCGCTCGGGTTGACGTTGCAGAAGACGCGCAGGAGCCGCGTGCCGCGCATCGGGTTCGACGGAAAGGCATCGACGTGCAATCGCGTGTCGTCCTGGCGCCAACTGCGCGGCCGGCCCAGAACGCCGATCGGGCGAAACGACGTGTTGCCGCGGCGCAGCTTGCCGCGGTAGTGCGGAAAGAGGCGCAGCGCGAACGCTTCGCTTTGCTCGGCATAGCGCACGATCATGCGCTTCAACGCTTCGAGGTCGGCCGGCGCGCCGGCGGCGCCGCGCAAGTCGCCGCGCGGCCAGCGCAGCGACACGTTCTTCGCCTTGCCGTCGGCCCAGCGCGCGTCGAGAAAGCGGCGCTCGGCCTCGGCAATGGCGAACGGTAGATGCGGGAACGCAAGAACATGGCCGCTTTCGACGACCGCTTCTACACCGCGCGTGGGCCCGCTGTCGGCCCAGGTGTCGTCGGGATACTCGCGGACGACGGGGTCGGTGGTCATGCGACCCTGATCAGCGAATGCGCAAGCCGGGTACCGCGCCGGCGTGCGGCTCGAGGATGAAGAGGCCCGGATGCGATTTCTCGTCGCTGTGCGAAGCGGCGAGCACCATGCCTTCGCTGAGGCCGAACTTCATCTTGCGTGGCGCCAGGTTGGCCACCAAGACGGTGAGCTTGCCGACCAGCTGCTCGGGCGAGTAAGCCGACTGGATGCCGCTGAAGACGGTGCGGTGCGCGGTCTCGCCCACGTCGAGGGTGAGATGGAGCAGCTTAGTCGATCCTTCGACCTTCTCGCAGGCGACGATCTTCGCGATGCGCAGGTCGAGCTTGGCGAAGTCGTCGATGGTGATCGTCGGGGCGATCGCTTCGCCGCCGGGAAGAGGCAGGGCGATTGCGGCCGCAGTCTCACTGTCAGCGAATCGCGACGGCTCGAACAGCGCGTCGAGCTGCTTGGAGTCGACGCGCTGCATCAGATGTGCGTAAGCGGCGATGCGATGACCGGCTGGCAACACATCGTCGACGTTGACGAAGGTCAGCGGCGCGACATTCAGAAACCGCTCTGCATCGTGGGCAAGCGCGGGCAGTACGGGCTTCAAGTAGAGCGTTAGCAACCTGAAGCACTCAATGACTGCCGAGCAAACGCGGTGTAGATATTCGTTGTCTCCGGCCTGCAGTGGCGCGGCGAAATTCTTTGCCAAGAGCCATGGTTTGGCTTGATCCCAGAACTCGTTGACCAAGTCAGCCTGTTTCATGATCAATCGAATTGCCAACCCGAATTCACGACCCTCATAGCAACGAGCGATCGCCTCGGCAGAACGCCGCAGACTTTCGACGATGGTGTCGTGGTAGGGGCCGGCCGCCTGTTGATTTCGATAGGTCTGTCCGAGCGCAAGCAGGCCAATCTGTCCGTCGAAGTGCTTTTGTAGGAACCCCACCGCCCGGCTCGCGATGTTCACGTACTTGCCAACGAGATCGGAATTGACGCGGGCGACGAAGTCCTCCGGATTGAATTCGATGTCCTCGACATGCGAATTCAGCTTCGCCGCGATGTAGTAACGCAGCCACTCCGGATTCATCCCGACTTCGAGGTAGCGCAGGGGCGACAGGCCTGTGCCGCGGCTCTTGCTCATCTTCTCACCGCCGCCGAGGGTGATGAAGCCGTGCACGAACACCTTGTCCGGC
>JAYSMB010000671.1:0-7233 GCA_043725065.1 Burkholderiales bacterium | reverse complement strand
TGACCTGGGCCACCTCCTCAACGAGCAGGGCGAAACGCCCACGCTGCGCGGCATCGACGACACGCACCAGTACTACGCCCTGCCGTTCCTGCGCAGTCTCTTTCCGAGCGCGGTGCTCGACGCGATCAAACTGCACGTCGATGCCAAGCGCTACCTGTGTCGCGCCAACGAGGGCTACTGGGCCAAGCTGTCCGACGATTCGAAGCGAAGCCTCGAACTGCAGGGCGGCATCTTCGACGCGGCGCAGGCCACCGCCTTTCTCGCCGAACCCGGCGCGCGCGATGCGGTGATGCTGCGCCAGTGGGACGACCTGGCCAAACAGGAGGACTGGCACACGCCATCGCTCGCCCACTTCATGGCTCGCGCCGCACGCTGCGCGACAACCGCCGCCGCATGATGCTTGCGAGCCGGGCGCCGGGCCGCCCCAAGGCCGGCTCCGCCGCCTCGGGGGGCGGCGCAGCGGCGCACGCCGCAAGCGTGGGAGTCCAATGACCTGGCCGATCATCGCGGCGGTTCTGTTCGGCGCGCTGCTGCACGCGTCGTGGAACGCGCTGATCAAGTCGGGCACCGACAAGGCACTCGATACCGCCCTGATCCACTGCCTCGGCTGCGGCGTCGGTGCAGTCCTGATCGTCATCGTCGGCCCGCCGCGCAGCGAAGCCTGGCCGTGGCTTGCCGCGTCGGTCGTGATCCATGTCGGCTACTACGTGACGCTGGTCGGCGCCTACAAGCACGGCGAGCTCGGCTTCGCCTACCCGATCATGCGCGGCACCGCACCACTGCTGGTCGCGTTGCTCAGCGGCCGCGTGATCGGCGAGCACCTGCCGCTCGCGGCCTGGCTCGGCGTCGGCGGCATCAGCGCCGGCGTGCTGACGATCGGCCTGACGCGCTCCGCCCGTGGCAGCGGCTCGCGACGGCACGCGCTGGCCTACGCGCTCGCCAACGCCGCGATCATCGCCAGCTACACCATCGTCGACGGCATCGGCGTGCGCGCCTCGGGCAACGCCCCGCAGTACGTGGCGCTGTTGTTCCTGGTCGATGGCCTGCCCTACTTCGCGATCGTCATGTGGCAACGGCGCCGTGCGCTGGCGCCGGCCTTCGCCTTCATGCGCGAGCGCTGGCCGGTCGCCCTGCTCGGCTCGTGCGCGTCGCTGGGGGCTTACGGCATCGCGCTCTGGGCGATGACGCGCGCGCCGGTCGCTTCGGTCGCGGCCCTGCGCGAGACCTCGGTACTGTTCGCGGCGTTGATCGGCGTGCTGATGCTGAAAGAGCGCTTCCATTTCCAGCGGGCGCTCGGTACCGGCGCGATCGTCGCCGGCGTGATGGCGTTGCGGTTGGCCTGATGGATCGGGCCCCGACGCTCCCTGCGATCGCTGTCCCCCACGGGGGCGCGGCCGTCCCTCGGGGCGGCCCGGCGAGACGGCCATGACGCTGCCGAGCCAGGCCCGGATCGTGATCGTCGGCGGCGGCATCGTCGGCTGCTCGACGGCGTACCACCTCGCGAAGCTGGGCGAGAAGGACGTGCTGCTGCTCGAACAGGGCGCGCTCACCTGCGGCACGACCTGGCACGCCGCCGGCCTGGTCGGCCAGATGCGGCCCAACCGCAACATGACGCGAATGAGCAAGTACGGCATCGAGCTGTACGCGTCGCTCGAAGCCGAGACCGGTCTGGCAACAGGTTGGAAGCGGTGCGGCAGCGTCAATGTCGCGGCCACGCCCGAACGCATGAAGGTGCTGCGCCGGCAGCTCGCGCTGGCGCGCAGTTTCGGCGTCGAGTGCGAAGAGATCAGCCCGGCGCGCGCTGGCGAGTTGTTTCCGGTGATGCGCACTGACGATCTCGCCGGCGCGATCTGGATTCCCGGCGATGGCAAGGCCAACCCGGCGGATCTCACGATGTCGCTCGCCAAAGGGGCGCGACAGCGGGGCGTGAAGATCGTCCAAGGCGCGGAGGTCATCGGCGTATCGACGGCGACGCGGGGATCGCGCCGGCATGCCACCGGCGTGCGCGTGCGGCACGAAGGCGAAGAGATCGAAATCGCCTGCGAGTCCGTCATCAACTGCGCCGGCCAATGGGCGCGCCAGTTCGGCGCCTTGGTCGGCGTCAGCGTGCCGCTCTGGTCGGCCGAGCATTTCTACATCGTCACCGACCGCATCGAAGGCGTTCATCCGCTGCTGCCGGTGATGCGCGACCCCGACGGCTTCATCTACTACAAGGAAGAAGTCGGCGGCCTGGTCATGGGCGGCTTCGAGCCCGAGGCCAAGCCGTGGACCGTCGACCCGATCCCATCGACCTTCCGCTTCGAGCTGCTCGGCGAGGACTGGGACCAGTTCGAGCCGCTCATGAAGGCGGCCCTGCACCGCACGCCTTGCCTCGAGACGGCGCAGGTCAAGATGCTGCTCAACGGGCCCGAGAGCTTCACGCCGGACGGCAACTTCATCCTCGGCGAGGCGCCGGAACTCGGCCACTACTTCGTAGCCGCGGGGTTCAACTCGGCCGGTATCGCCAACTCGGGCGGCGCCGGTCGACTGATCGCGGAATGGGTGGTCGAAGGCGGCCCGCAGAGCGATCTTTCCGATGTCGACATTCGCCGCTTCGGCCCGTTCATGGCGAACCGCAAGCTGCTTGCGGAACGAACCGGCGAGACGCTCGGGCTGCACTACGCGATGCGCTGGCCGCGCCAGGAACTCGAGACCGCGAGGCCGCTACGTACCTCGCCGCTCTACGACCTGCTCGCGGCCGAGGGCGCGGTGTTCGGCGCAAAGAACGGCTGGGAGCGAGCGAACTATTTCGTTCGCGCCAACGCGGCCGGCAACCCGAACCCACCCAAGCTCGTCCACCCTCACACGCTCGACAAGCCGCACTGGCTGCCGGACGTGATCGCCGAGCAGCGAGCCACGCGCGAAGCGGTCGCGCTCTATGACCAGACCTCTTTCGGCAAGCTGCTTCTGCAGGGCCGCGACGCGCTCGCGGTGCTCGAGCGGTTGTGCGCCAACGCGATCAATGTGGCGCCCGGACGCATGGTCTATACGGCGATGCTCAACGAGCGCGGCGGCTTCGAGAGCGACCTCACGATCACGCGGCTGGGCGTCGAAAGCTTCCTGCTCGTTACCGGCGCCGCGCAGCCGACCCGCGACGCCGACTGGATCGCCCGGCACACGCGCATCGACGAATCGGCGGTTCTGACCGACGTAAGCGCGACCTGCGCCGTGCTCTCGCTGATGGGACCGAACGCCAAAGCCCTGCTCGCCCGTGCCGGCGCGCCGGGCACTGCCGACCAGCTCGGCCCCGATCGGCTCAAGTTTTCGCACACGACCGATATCGACGTCGGCTTCGCCAGGGTCCGCGCCGCACGCATGAGCTACGTGGGCGGTCCTGGCTTCGAGCTCTACGTGCCGATCGAGATGGCGCGCCATGTCTACCTCGCGCTACAGGAGGCCAGCGAAGGCCTCGGCCTCGCCGACGCCGGCTACTACGCGCTCGACGCCCTGCGCATCGAGGCCGGCCGGCGCGCCTGGGGTGCGGAGCTCGGCCCGGACGAGACGCCGTGCGAGGCCGGCACGATGTTCGCCGTCAAGCTCGACAAGGCGGCAGACTTCATCGGCCGAAACGCCTTGCTCGCTCGCCGCGATCAGCCCACAGCCAAGCGCCTCGTGACCCTGGTGTTCGAGTCGCCCGAACCGTATGCCTGGGGCGGCGAAGCGCTGAGTCTCGGCGGCGAAGCGGCAGGCGAGATCACATCGGCGGGCTGGAGCCTGAAGGCCGGTGCCTGCGTCGCGCTCGGCTACCTGCGCGGCGCCATGGCGACACGGCCGCACGCGGGAACGCCGGTCGAGGTCGACGTGTGGGGCGAGCGGTTCACCGCGACGGCGTGGGACGATGCGGCTCGCGCCCAACGAACGCCGTGACCGAACCCCAGGACTTCTCGCTTCGCCAGATCGCCATCCCCGCGTTCGGCCCGTCGCTGCTGTTCGGCCTGGGCGAAGGCGCGATCCTGCCGATCGTCGCGCTGAGCGTTCGGGATCTCGGCGGCTCGGTCGCGCTGGCAGCGCTGATGGTCACGCTGATCGGCATCGGCTCGCTGGTCACCAACCTGCCGGCTTCGTTCCTGACCACCCGCTACGGCGAGCGCTGGACGATCGTCGGCGCCGGCGTCTGGTGCGCGATCGCGATGGCAATCTGCATGCTCATTCACCATCTCGCGGCGTTCGCGCTGGGCGTGTTCATGATCGGCATGGCCGGCGCGGTGTTCGGCCTGGCCAGGCAAAGCTATCTCACCGAAGCCGTGCCCTTCCACTACCGGGCGCGCGCCCTGTCGACGCTCGGCGGCGTGATGCGGATCGGTCTGTTCATCGGCCCGTTCCTCGGTGCGGCGGTGATTCCGTTCGCGGGCCTGGCGGGCGCGTACGGTGTCGGCGTGGTGGCGCTGGTTCTCACCGCCTTGCTCGCCGTCGGCATGCCGGAGTTGCCGGGCGACCATCACGCGACGATCGTCACCGCCGAGGCCGTGCCAAGCCCGCCGACGCTCCGTTCCGTGACGACGGGACACGCGAAGATCTTTCTCACTGTCGGCATCGGCGCCCTGCTCGTCAGCGCGGTGCGCGCCTCGCGCCAGGCGGTCGTGCCGCTCTGGGCCGAGCACGTCGGTCTCGACGCCGCGACCACCTCGCTGATTTACGGCCTGGCAGGCGGCATCGACATGCTGGTCTTCTATCCGGCCGGCAAGGTGATGGACCGAAAGGGCCGCAACTGGGTTGCCGTTCCTTCGATGCTGGTGATGGGTGCGGCACTGATGGCGATGCCGTTCACCCACGGCGCCAAGACCCTGCTGCTGGTGGCGGTGCTGATCGGCTTCGGCAACGGCATCGGCTCGGGAATGATCATGACGCTTGGTGCCGACTACTCGCCCGCGGCTGGACGCGCCCACTTCCTCGGGCTTTGGCGACTGATGTCCGACCTCGGATCGACGGGAGGGCCGGCCGTGCTTGCCGGCGTCACCGCGCTGTTGTCGCTTGCCGCCGGCATCTGGTGCACGGGGCTGATCGCCTTCGCGGCCGGTGGCGTGCTGTGGTACTGGATACCGCGGACCGCGAAGCGGCCACGAGATCCTTCGCTTCGCTCAGGATGACATTGGCAGTTGTCATCGTCAGCGAAGCGAAGGATCTTCACGCGTCGGGCAAGCTCGTTCGCCAGGCCTCGTAGCGCGCCTTCGTCGCCTCGTCGGCCGGGTAGAGGCCGGGCAACGGCACGCCAGCCTCGACCTCGCGCATGATCCAGCCCTCGAGCCGCTCCTGATCGAGCGCGCTCTCGAGCGCCTCGTCGAGCAGCGCCGCCGGAATGACGACGGCACCGTCGCCATCGGCGACGATCACGTCGTTCGGCAGCACCGCGACGCCGCCGCAGCCGATCGTCTCCTGCCACGCGACGAAGGTCATGCCGGCGACCGACGCGGGCGCCGCGGTGCCCTGACACCATACCGGCAGACCGGTCGCCAGAACGCCGGCGAGGTCGCGCACAACGCCGTCGCTGACCAGCGCCGCGACGCCGCGCTGCGCCATGCGCGCGCAAAGAATGTCGCCGAAGATGCCTGCGTCGATCGTGCCCATCGAATCGACGACCGCGATCACGCCCGCGGGCATCGCTTCGATCGCGGTGCGCGTGGAAATGGGCGAGGCCCACGAGGCGGGCGTTGCCAGATCCTCGCGGGCGGGCACGAAGCGCAGGGTAAACGCCCGGCCGGCGCGGCGTCGAGCTGCGGCTGCGGCGCCAATGGGCCGCGCGCCGCGGATCCAGATGTTGCGCAGGCCCTTTTTGAGGAGCACGGTCGTCAGCGTCGCTGTCGTCACGGACTCTAGCGCGTCGCGCGTGGCGGCGGCCAGGGGCAGGGGTTCGATGGCGTTCATGGCTGCGGACAATGGCAAAAGCGGATTGTGAGCCGTACGCCTCTTGCCCCGGCGGTGGCCCGGCACAATGGACGCCAACGCGCCGTCGCCGATCGACGCAGGGACAAGAATGGAGACACGCATGACTCACCCGACGCGCTTTGCCCTTGCGGGCTGGCTGGCCGGGGCCGCCTTGATCGCCGCGATGCCGGCTGCCGCGGCCCAGGACTATCCAAGCCGTCCGGTCCGCCTGATCGTGCCCTTCGCGGCGGGCGGTCCCGCCGATGTCTATGCGCGCTTCCTGGCGAGAGGTCTGCAGGACTCGATGGGCCAGCCCTTCATCGTCGACAACCGGCCCGGCGCCGGCTCGATCATCGGCACCGACGCGGTCGCCAAGAGCGCACCCGACGGCTACACGCTGCTGCTGATGTCGAACACCCAGACGGTCAACGAATCGCTGTTCGCGACCAAACCGTATCAGCTCCTGCGCGACTTTGCGCCGATCGCACCGATCAACGCGTCGGAGCTGGTGCTGGTCACGCGCAGCGCGCTGCCGGTGAACAACCTCGCCGATCTGCTCAAGCTCGCGAAGGCCCAGCCGGGCTCGCTGTCGTATGCCTCGTCGGGCCCGGGCACGCCGTATCACATGGCCGGCGAGCTGTTCAAGGCGATGGCCGGGGTCTCCATCGTCCACATCCCGTACCGCGGCAGCTCGGGCGCGCGCACCGACGTACTGGGCGGCCAGGTCGACATGATGTTCGACGCCGTGCCGACCATGAGCGAGCACATCCGCGCCGGCAAGGTCAAGGCCATGGGCACGACCGGCACCACCCGCTCGGCGGTGCTGCCCGACGTACCGACGATCGGCCAGGCCGGCGTGCCGAAATACGAAGCGACGATCTGGCTCGGACTGATGGCGCCGAAGGCGACGCCGGCAGCGATCGTGAACCGGCTCAACGCCGAGGTCTCGCGCATCGTCGGCCTGCCCGAGACGGCGCGCATGTGGACGGCGCAGGGCGCGACGCCGATGGTCATGAGCGTTGCCCAGTTCACGAGCTACGTTCAGGGCGACATCGCCAAGTGGGCGAACATCGTCAAGATCTCCGGCGCCAAACCCGAGCAATAGAGCGGCGGCCCGGGAGCGCCATATGAGCCGCGAGCTTCATGTTCTTTGTGCCGGCGCGGTGCAGGGTCTGGTCAAGGCCGTACAGGCGCGCTTTCTCGAGCAGACCGGCGCGGCGCTCGAAGGCCGTTTCGGCGCCGTCGGCGCGATGAAGGAAGCGCTGATGAACGGCGCGCGTTGCGACGTGCTCATCGTCACCGACACGATGCTGCGCGCGCTGAGCGCAAACG
>JAYSMB010000670.1:0-2377 GCA_043725065.1 Burkholderiales bacterium | reverse complement strand
TCGACGACGAGGCCGGCGGTCGTGCGCAAGCCCTCGCGAACGAGGTGCTGGTGCACGGCCGAAAGCGCGAGCGGCGCCGCCAACGCGACATGCTCGCGGTCGAGCTTGCGGTCGCTGATGATGATGATGTTGTGACCGCTCTTGATCGCGTCGACGCTTTCGGCGCACATCGAGGCGAGCTTGGCCTCGACGCCCTCGGCGCCCCAGGCGAGTGGATAGGTGATGTCGAGCTCGTAGCTCTTGAACTTGGCGCCGGTGCCGGCCTCGATCCCGCGCAGCCGCGCCATGTCGGCGAAGTCGAGGATCGGTTGCGCCACCTCGAGCCGCATCGGCGGATTGACGGCGTTGATGTCGAGCAGGTTGGGCTTGGGTCCGATGAAGGACACCAGCGACATGACGATCGCTTCGCGGATCGGATCGATCGGCGGGTTGGTCACCTGCGCGAATAACTGCTTCAAGTAGTTGTAGAGCGGCTTGTTCTTGTCGGAGAGCACGGCCAGGGGCGAGTCGTTGCCCATCGAGCCGATGCCTTCTTCGCCGGCCTGCGCCATCGGGCTCATCAGGATCTTGATGTCCTCCTGCGTGTAGCCGAAGGCCTGCTGACGGTCGAGCAGGCTCTCGCCCGACGCCAACGGCGCCTCGACCGCGGGTAGATCTTCAAGCTTGATGCGAACGCTGTCGACCCATTGCCGATACGGCCTGGCCGACGCGAACTGGTTCTTCAGCTCGTCGTCGTCGACGATCCGACCCTGCTCGAAATCGATCAGGAACATCTTGCCCGGCTGCAGGCGCCACTTCTTGACGATGCGGTTCTCGGCGATCGGCAGCACGCCCGACTCGGAGGCCATCACGACGAGTCCGTCGTCGGTGACGATGTAGCGCGCCGGCCGGAGGCCGTTGCGGTCCAGTGTGGCGCCGATCTGGCGACCGTCGGTGAAGACCATCGCCGCCGGGCCATCCCACGGCTCCATCATCGCCGCGTGGTACTCGTAGAAGGCGCGCCGCCGCGGCTCCATTTCCGTGTGCTGCTCCCAGGCCTCGGGAATCATCATCATCACCGCGTGGGCGAGCGAATAGCCGCTCATCGTCAACAGCTCGAGCGCGTTGTCGAAGGTGGCGGTGTCGCTCTGCCCTTCGAACGAGATCGGGTAGAGCTTCTTCAGATCGTCGCCGAGCACCGGCGACTTCATCACGCCTTCACGCGCCCGCATCCAGTTGAAGTTGCCCTTGACCGTATTGATCTCGCCGTTGTGAGCGACCATGCGGTACGGGTGAGCGAGCGGCCACTCGGGGAAGGTGTTGGTCGAGAAGCGCTGGTGCACGAGGGCCAGCGCCGATACCAGCCGCCGGTCCTGGAGATCGCGGTAGTACTTGCCCACCTGATGAGCGAGCAAGAGGCCCTTGTAGATCACCGTGCGGCAGCTCATGCTCGGCACGTAGTACTCGCGGCTGTGCGTCAGTTTCAGGGCCTGGATCGCGCTCGACGCCGTCTTGCGAATGACATAGAGCTTGCGCTCGAGCGCGTCGGGCACGATCACGTCGGGGCCGCGGCCGATGAAGATCTGGCGCAGCACCGGCTCCTTGGCTCGAACCGCCGGCGACATCGCCATCTCGCGGTCGACCGGCACGTCGCGCCAGCCAAGCAGGACCTGGCCTTCGGTGCGCACGGCACGGTCGAGCTCTTGCTCGCAGGCAAGCCGCGATGCGTGCTCCTTGGGCAGGAAGACCATGCCAACGCCGTATTCGCCCGGCGCCGGCAAGGTGACGCCTTGCGCCGCCATCTCGGCGCGATAGAACTCGTCGGGAATCTGGATCAGGATGCCGGCACCATCGCCCATCAGCGGATCGGCGCCGACGGCGCCGCGATGGGTCAGGTTTTCCAGAACCTTCAGCCCCTGCTCGACGATCGCGTGCGACTTGCAACCCGCGATGTGGGCGACGAAGCCGACGCCGCAAGCATCGTGTTCGTGAGCGGGCGAGTAGAGCCCGTGGTCCGCGGCATGCGCCAGCTCGCCGTGCGACGCCCCCTGCCCTGCTCCGATCTCACCCATGGCGCGCCCCAGCTCCGCTATCGAGGAGCGAAGAATACCGCAGTGCAGCAAGACGAGTGCCATCGGCCCGGCCCGGACACGCAGCCACGCTAGTGTAGAGCGCCTAAATTGATGGAACTTAACTGCAGCGGCACACTCCACGGATCCGGGAGGCCGGAGCCATGCGAGTTGCCGACAAGATCGAGTTGGATGTTCAGGTCGAACGGGACTTGCGCATATTGTCCAAGCGCAGGCGCGTGGAGGCTCGTGTGCAGCAACGCGCCAGCATAGTGCTGCTGGCGGCCAAGGGCTGGCAGAACAAGGAGATCGCCGTTGAGGTCAAGCTC
>JAYSMB010000669.1:0-7851 GCA_043725065.1 Burkholderiales bacterium | reverse complement strand
GGGCGCGGCCGGGCTTGGGAGCGGCCCGGCGCCCGGCCGACCAGCCCTTGAACTCCGGTTTCTTCTCGCAGACGTACGCCGAAGCGCGCGACAAGTTCTACGCCGCGACGCGGGTCCGCGGGCTCGGCGTCGAGACGCACGTTCATCCCTTGCCCGGCCGCGACGGCGAGATGCTGGCGATGGACGTCGCCCGCGACGGGCCGCGCAACGCGAAGTCGCTGCTCGTCGTCAGCAGCGCCTGCCACGGCGTCGAAGGTTTCTGCGGCTCGGGCGTGCAGGTTGCATTGCTCGAAGACGCCGCATGGCACCAGGCGGTGAGCGACGCCGGCGTCGCCGTGCTGTACATCCACGGCCTCAATCCCTACGGCTTTTCCTGGTGGCGTCGCACGACCCACGAGAACGTCGACCTGAACCGCAACTTCCGCGATTTCAGCGCGGCGGCACTTCGCAACGCCGCCTATGATCAACTCGCCGACCTGATCGTGCCCGAGGTCTGGCCGCCAGACACGGCCACTGCCGAAGCCACGGCCCGCTTCGTGGCCGAGCAGGGCGCCAAGGCCTGGCAGCAGGCGATTTCCGGTGGCCAGTACCACCATCCCATGGGACTGTTCTTCGGGGGCGAGGCGCCGACATGGAGCCAGACCACCGTTCGTCACGTGCTGCGCGACCATGGCTCGCGCTGCGCCCGGCTGGCCTGGATCGACCTGCACACCGGCCTGGGCCCGAACGGCCACGGCGAACGCATCTTCGCCTGCCGCGACGACGCCGAAGCGCTGGCCCGCGCCCGCGCATGGTGGGGCAACGTCACTTCGATCTACGACGGCTCTTCGACCTCCGCTCTGCTCACCGGGATGATGTGGCTGGCCGCCTACGAGGAATGCGCGCAAGCCGAATACACCGGCATCGCCCTCGAATACGGCACCCTGCCGTCGATGGACGTGATGGACGCGCTGCGTGCCGACCAGTGGCTGGAAAACCATCCAGAGGCCGACGACGTGACTCGCCGCGCCATCAAGCGGCAGGTCCGCGACGCCTTCTATACCGACACCGACGAGTGGAAGGAACAAATCGTCGCCCAGGCCGTCGACGCGTCGTACGGCGCGGTGCGGGGCCTCGCCGCCGGCGGCACCTGAAGCAGCGATGACCGCGGCCACCGCGGGGCCGTCCGACCGCGGCATCGCCCACGCGGTCGCAGAGCCAGCGGCGTTGAAGGCGACGCGGCATCCGGCCGCCACGCTGGCCGCGACCATCCTCGGCTCGAGCCTGGCCTTCATCGACAGCTCGGTAGTCAACGTCGGCCTGCCGGCGATCCAGCGCAACCTCGGTGCCGGCGGCGCTCAGCTCTCGTGGCTCATCAACGCCTATCTGCTGCCGCTCGGCGCTGCCGCCCTGATCGGTTGCGGCCTTTGCCTGCTGGCCGGCCTTTCGGCCTTGGTGCTCGTCAGGAGCGAAGGGTACTCGGCGGGCCAACCATCGAAGGATGGTGGCCGCTGAGGTCGGCGTTGGCGGTCAGCAACGCCGTCGTCAAGGGCGACGCGCCGAGTCGACCGGCACGATCATCGCGACACCCTGCTCGGTGAGTCGCAAGTCAGCCGTCTCACCCGGGTGCATGGTTCGCGACGCATCGGCGGCGACGACGAAGATCGGCCCGAGCGCCGTCTCGAAGGTGTACTCACGGGTGCTGCCGAGATACGCCGCCTTCAGCACCCGGGCCGCGAGTTCGCCCGCGCCCGGCGCGACGATGCGCCACGCTTCTGGCCGCACCGCGACCTTCACGGGCCGATCGACAACGCCCGTCGGCGCCGCCGCCAACGCTGTGACGACCATGGTCCCGAGCAACACGCTGCCGTCGGCGCGCCGGGTCGCGTCGAAGAGCATCGCTTCGCCCATGAAGCCGGCGACGAACTCGCTCGCCGGCCGTTCGTACAGCTCGGCCGGCGTTCCGCTCTGCGCCACCTCGCCGTGGTCCATGACGATGATGCGGTCGCTCACCGCGAGCGCTTCACCCTGATCGTGCGTGACGTAGGCGACGGTGAGACCGAGCCGCTGTTGAAGGGCGCGGATCTCCTCGCGCATCGAGCGGCGCAGACGCGCGTCGAGGTTGGAGAGCGGCTCGTCAAAAAGCAGCACCGCTGGCTCGAGCACGAGCGCGCGGGCCAGCGCGACGCGCTGCTGCTGGCCACCCGACAGCTCGCTCGGCAGGCGCGCGTCGAAGCTGGTGAGGCCGACGCTCGCCATCGCCGCCAGCGCCCGTTCGCGCGCCACGCGCTTGGCCACGCCCGAGACCTCGAGCCCGTAGGCGACGTTGGCGATCACGTTCATGTGCGGGAACAAGGCATAGCTCTGGAACACCATGCTGACGTTGCGCTCGGCGGGACCGAGCAAGGTGACGTCGCGGCCGGCGATGAAGATGTGGCCTTCGGTCGGCGACTCGAGCCCGGCGATCATGCGCAAGGTCGTCGTCTTGCCGCAGCCGCTCGGGCCGAGCAGCGTGGTCAGCGTTCCCGGCGCGATGCGGAAGCTCACGTCGCACACGGCGAGCGGCGCGTCGGGCCTGTCGCCATAGCGCTTGCTGACGCCGCGCAGCTCGATGCCGGCGGCCGTCGAAGTTGTTGTTGTCATCGTGTTCGGGGTTGGATCAAACGCCGGCATGGCGACGGCCGAGCTTGCGCTCGCCGACCAGCCACTGGATCGCCGCGACGGCCAGCGACATGAGCACGATGAGCACCGTGCAGTAGGCGAGCGCGACGCCGTAGTCGCCGTTGCCGACACGGCCGATGATGTAGGTCGTTGCCAGTTCGTTCTCCGCGGTCACGAGGAAGATCACCGCCGAGACGGTCGTCATCGAGCGCACGAAACTGTAGACGAGGGCGGCGACGATGGCCGGCTTCAACAGCGGCAGGACGATCCGGCGCAGCGTCGTCCAAGTGCGCGCGTGCAGCATCGTCGAGGCTTCGTCGAGCGAGCGGTCGATCTGCTTGAACGCCGCGGCACCGGCGCGCACTCCCACCGGCAGGCTGCGGAACACGAAGCAGAGCACAATGATGAGAGCCGTGCCGGTCAACTCGAACGGCGGCACGTTGAAGACCAGCACATAGCTCACGCCGAGTACGGTGCCGGGAATCGCGAACGCGAGCAAGGCGCCGAACTCGAAGATCCTCTGGCCACGAAAACTCGTCCGTGCCAGCAGCCACGAGATAAGCAGGCCGAGGCCGGCGCACAGCGGCGCGGCGATCGCGGCCAGCTTGAGCGTCGTGAACAGCGAGTTCCACGCCGTCCCCGCCCAGACCAGACCGCCGCCGACGTCGGCGTTTCCCCACTGCAAATCGAAGGCGGTGATGAAGTGGTGCAATGTCGGCGTGTAGTCGCGGCCCCAGGTGGCGACGAAGCCGCCGGCAAAGGCGAACAGGTAGACCACGATCGTGAACGCGAGCCACGGCAGCACGACGGCGAGCATCGCGCGCGCCAGGCCGGTCGGCAGCTTCATCGGCACGCCGGCATCGCCCTTGCCCGACACCGTGGTGTAGCCGGCCCTGCCGACCGCCTTCTGCTGCAGCACGAACACCGCGAGCGCGAAGGCCGAGAGCACGAGCGCGAGCGACGCCGCGCGGCCCGGGTCGAACTGGGCGCCGACGACGGCGAAGAACACGTCGGTCGAGAGCACGGCGTACTGACCGCCGACGACGATCGGATTGCCGAAGTCGGCGATGCTCTCGATGAAGCCGACCAGGAACGCGTTGGCCAGGCCAGGCTTGAGCAGCGGCAGCGTCACCGTGCGAAACGTCGTCCAGCGGTCGGCACGCAGCGTCTGCGCCGCCTCTTCGAGCGAGGGGCTGATGCCGGCGACCACGCCACGCATGATCAGGCAGGCGATCGGCGTGAACGCGAACAGCTGCGCCAGCCAGAGGCCGAACAGGCCGTAGAACCAGCGCGTCGGCGTGATGCCGAAGACCGCTTCGAGGATCTGGTTGACGATGCCGGCGCGGCCGAACAACAGGATCAGCCCGAGCCCGACGACAAAGGGCGGCGTGATGATCGGCAGCAGCGAAAGCAGGTTGACGGGGCCCTTCAAGCGTTGTGCGCCCCGCTCGGCGACCAGCGCGAGCATGGTGCCGAGCAGGGTCGTA
Source organism: Burkholderiales bacterium (assembly GCA_043725065.1). Classification (GTDB taxonomy): domain Bacteria; phylum Pseudomonadota; class Gammaproteobacteria; order Burkholderiales; family Burkholderiaceae_C; genus Schlegelella_A. The sequence continues at coordinate 3,724 of JAYSMB010000669.1, read as the reverse complement.
CCGAACGCCGTCAACAAGGCGAGAAAGAGCGTGTTCCAGGCGACGCCGCAACGCACGCCGCCGACCAGGCACGACAGTCCCCAGATGCGCTCGTGACCCAAGCGCTCGGCGAGCGCGCCGAGAGAAAAGCGGCCGCTGTCATCGAGGAAAGCGCCGCCCAGTGCGACCGCGACGGGCAGCGCGACGAACAGGAGCAACAGCGCGCTGCTCAGCACGACCGCGCAGGCGACGAAGGCATCGCCGCGAAAGCGTCCCATCGCAGCCATGCCGCAGCCGAGCAACATCAGCAACGCCAGCAAGGTCGTCGCGCCGCCCACGCCGATGCCGGCCTGCCCGGCGCTCAAGGCGCCGAACGCGGCGTTCATCCAGGCGAACGACCAACCGCTCGCGCCGATGGAGAAGCCGCTGGCGAGAATGCCGAACAGGCCGATCGCGGCGCCGGCCGCCGCGAGTCGACCTCGATTCAATCCTTGTGTGAGGCAAGCGGCACCGCACAGCGCGAGCGCCGCGAACGCGCTCCACAGCCAGGGCTTGCCGAGCATCGCCGCCTCGCGTACCCCGCTCGCGGAATCGACGGCGATGAACGTGCCGCGCATCGACTCGAGCAGGCTTTTGTCGGAAGCGAGGTACCAGGGCAAAAGAACAAAAGCGGCGAGACCGACGCCGGTCCATGCGACGAGAGCCGCGCCGATCCGGTCGCGCCGGATGCCGGCTTTCACAGGCGAGCGAGCGTCATCGCCGGCCTGCGCTCACTTCGACAGCGAGTTCACATCCTTTTCCCAGCGCGCGATCAGGCGCTTGCGCTCGGCGCTGGCGCCGTACTTCGCGTAGTCGTAAGAGATCAGCTTGACCTTCTTGAAGTCCGGCACGTTCGGATCGACCGGCGTCGCCTTGTTCGATGGCAACTGGTACTGGTGCGACGCGGCGCCGAACTGCTGGGCCTGCGGCGTCAGCGCCCATTCGTAGAATTTCTTCGCCGCTTCGAGGTTCTTGGCGCCCTTCAGGATCGACATCGAGCCGATCTCGGCGCCGGTGCCTTCCGACGGCGTGATGGTCTCGATCGGAAAGCCCTGCATCTTCTCGCCCGGCCCGTCGTGGACGAAGCTGATCGAGACCGCCGTCTCGCCGCGCGCCACCGCCTTGATCGGCGCCGTGCCCGAACGGGTGTAGGTGCTGACGTTCCTGTGCAGCGCCTTCAGGTAGTCGAAGGCCCTTTCCTCGCCCATCAGCTGCACCAGCGTGGCGATCATCGTGTAGGCCGTTCCGCTCGAGGCCGGATTGGCAACCTGGATCTCGCCCTTGTATTCGGGCTTGAGCAGATCGGCCCAGTTGCGCGGAATGGCCATCTTCTTCTTGGCCAGCAGCTCGGTGTTGTAGCCGAAGCCGAGCGGCCCGGAATAGATGCCGACCGTCTTGTAGCCCGACTGTCTGGCCTGCTGCTGCGCCCACTCGTGCAGTTGCGGCAGCGACGCCGACTTGTACTCCAGCGTCAGGTCCTGTTCGGCGGCCTGCAGATGCGGGTCGCCGGTGCCGCCGAACCAGACATCGGTCTTCGGATTCGCCTTCTCGGCGATCAGCTGGGCGAGCGCCTCGCCCGAGCCCTTGAGCGAGATGTTGACCTTGACGCCGGTCGTCTTCGCGTAGACGGTCTGGATCAGGTGGCACCAGTCGGCCTGGACCGAGCAGATCACGTTGACCTGGCCTTGCTGCGCCAGCGCACCGCTCGCGCCGAACAGCCCTGCCGCGAGGGCGGCCCACACCTTGCATCTCATTCCAGGTCTCCTCGGGTTGGACGCTTCTGCGCGACCGCTCGTGGCCGCAGGCGTTCGACGAAGCATCGTATCCTTTCCAACATGTCATTCGATCTCGTCGTTGTCGGCGGTACCGGCGACCTCGCGTGGCGCAAGCTCATGCCCGCGCTGTTCCAGGCGTTTCGCCACGGCAAGTTGCCGGAAGGCGGTCGCATCCTCGCCGTCTCGCGCCAGGAGATGAACGACGACGCCTATCGGGCGTGGCTGAAGGAGCGTTTTCAGGGAGTCGAAGGCGCCAAGCGTCCGAGCGATGACGAGTTCGCGCGCTTTGACGAACTGCTGCACTACCTGCGCCTCGACCTCTCGCATCCAGACGGCTACTCCGAGCTCAGGACCTGGCTCGCTTGCGACATCGGCCGCGCCGCGCCGGCCGACGTCGTCGTCATGTACCTGGCTACCAGCCCCGACTTGTTCCCTACCGTTTGCGCCCAGCTCGGCGCGGCTGGTCTCAACGGCGATCGGGTCCGGGTCGTCCTCGAGAAGCCGCTGGGCCAGGACCTGACGAGCGCACGCGAGATCAACCGCGTTGTCGGTTCGGTGTTCCGCGAAGAGCAGGCGTTTCGAATCGACCATTACCTGGGCAAGCCGGCGGTGCAGAACCTGATGGCGCTGCGCTTCGGCAACGCGCTGTTCGAGCCGCTCTGGCGCCGCGAGTCGATCGCCAACATCCAGATCACGCTCGCCGAATCGATTGGCGCCGGCACGCGCGGCGATTTCTACAGCCGCACCGGCGCACTGCGCGACATGATCCAGAACCACGCGCTGCAACTGTTGACGATGATCGCGATGGAGCCGCCATCGCGCAACCTCGCCGACGCGATCCGCGACGAGAAGCTCAAGGTGCTGCGCTCGCTCAAGCCCTTCAGCGCCGAAAGCGTTGGCCGCGACGTGATCCGCGGCCAGTACCGCGCCGGCAACGTCGACGGCCGGCCGGTGCTGGGCTTTCTCGAAGAAGACAGGGTGCCTGCGGGCAGCCGCACCGAGACCTTCGTGGCCTTGCGCACCGAAGTCCAGAACTGGCGCTGGGCCGGCGTGCCTTTCTATCTGCTAACCGGCAAGCGCCTGGGCGCGCGCGACGCGCAGATCGTCGTCAACTTCCGGCCCACGCCGCACACCATCTTTCCGGGCACGAACGCGCCCAACAAGCTGGTCATCAAGCTGCAGCCCGAGGACGGGCTCGAGCTGCATCTGCTGGCAGCCAAGGGCGCGGGGCAGGCGGAAGCGCTCGCGCCGGTGTCGCTCGACCTGGACTTCGACAAGGCCTTCGCCGAGAACCGCGTCGGCCTAGGAACGTCTGCTACTCGACGTCATCGCCGGCCGGCTCAATCTTTTCGTGCGCAGCGACGAGCAGGAAGAAGCCTGGTCCTGGGTCGAACCGATCCTCGAATCGTGGCGCAACGACAATGCCGGCCCACGACCTTACACGTCGGGCACCTGGGGCCCGGCGGCGGCAAGCGCGCTGGTCGCGCGCGACGGCTACGCCTGGTCGGAAGAGCAGTAGCCGCTATTTCGAATCGAGGCCGCTGATCGGCTTCTGGTTCGGCCCGGCCGGCGGGATCTCGACGACCTTCTCCGCCGTCGCTTCTTCCTTGTAGCTGCCGGGCTGCTTTTCGCTCGCCTTCTTTTCCGATTCGTTGAGCGCCTGACGTTGCTGCGGGGCCGAAGCCGCCGCAGCGTTGCTCGAATTTGTCTTCATGGTGTCTCCTGGTCGCGCGCAAAGGCGGGGACGCCCAGTAGACGCTCCCATGGCGCGGCTGACGAGCCGCCAATAGCGCAACTCGATGTGGAAAATGGCTGGCAGACGCAAAGCCGGCGTTGCTGGACACTGCGGCCATGACGACCCGATCCGCGCCCCGACACTTCTCGATGATCCGCGGCTTTCACCTGGCCGACGCCTTCACGCTGGCCAACGC
>JAYSMB010000668.1:0-3987 GCA_043725065.1 Burkholderiales bacterium | reverse complement strand
CAGCGTCATGTGCTCGGCGGTGGTGAAGTAGGTGTTCGTGGCGCTGAACACCATGTCCATGTCGGCCTCGGTGAGGTCGTAGAACGCGGGCTCGAGTTCCGGGATCTTCGGCCGCTCGGTGCGCTTGAGCGGATCGAGGTCGGCCCAGCGCGAGCCGAGCGAGCGATAGGCGGCGATCAGCGACTGGACGTAGACCTGCTTGCGCGCGATCGCCAGGTCTTCGCTCGAGGCGCGGTTGCCGAAGGCATTGGCCTTGCCCCGCTGGGCGAACGATTCGATGACCGGTGCATGGGCGATGTCGCGCGCGGTCGAGCCGTCGGTGGCCGGGACGTTTTGCAGCGCATCGAAATACGAGCGCCAGTTGTCGGGAACGGAGCCGGGGTTGTCGAGGTAAGCCTCGTACAACTCTTCGACGTACGGGGCGTTACCGCCGAACAGGTACGAGTTCGCCCGCGATTCCTGCATCATCTCGCTCACCTTTTTCGCCGGTATGCGGCGTTGCAGTGGGTTTGAAAACCTTCCGCGTTTCGGCTCTACCGGCGCACGGATTGCGACCCGGCTTGCTCGCACCTTGGTAAACAAGCAAACGGGAAGGACCTCTTCAAGTCACGGCTGACTGTAGCACTCGACCATGACTTCGAGGCGATGAGGGCGTGCGCGATCGTGAAGCTTGCCGCGAGGACACGAGCGGGATCGAGGCCCCGCTCGCAACAACTAGATCAGCCGCGCTCGCGCCTCTTCGTACTCGCGGGCCAGTCGCTCGATCAGTTCCCGCGCCGGAACGACCTGCTTGATCGCAGCGATGCCCTGGCCACAGCCCCAGATGTCCTTCCAGGCCTTCTTCGCATCGCCACCGAAGTTCATCTTGGTCGGGTCGCTCTCGGGCAGCGCGTCGGGGTCGAGGCCGGCATTGCGCACCGAGCCCTTCAGGTAGTTGCCAGGAACCCCCGTGAACAGGCTCGTGTAAACGATGTCGTCGCTGGTGCTCTCGACGATCATCCGCTTGTAGCCTTCGGCGGCGCGCGCTTCCTCGGTGGCGATGAAGGCCGAGCCGATATAGGCGAAGTCGGCGCCCATGGCGCGCGCCGCCAGCACGGCGCCACCGCTCGAGATGGCGCCCGAAAGCGTAAGCGGCCCGTCGAACCACTCCCGGATCTCGGCGACCAGCGCGAACGGGCTTTTCACTCCGGCGTGTCCGCCGGCCCCGGCGGCGACCGCGACCAGGCCGTCGGCGCCCTTCTCGATCGCCTTCTTCGCGAAGAAATTGTTGATGATGTCGTGCAGCACGACGCCGCCCCAGGCGTGCACCGCGTCGTTGACGTCGGTGCGCGCGCCAAGCGAGGTGATGACGATCGGCACCTTGTACCTGGCGCACATCCGCATGTCGTGCTCGAGCCGGTCGTTGCTCTTGTGCACGATCTGGTTGACCGCGAACGGCGCGGCCGGACGATCCGGATGATCGCGATTCCAGGCCGCGAGCGTTTCGGTGATTTCGGCGAGCCACTCGTCGAGCTGCTCGGCCGGCCGCGCATTGAGCGCCGGCATCGCGCCGACCACGCCCGCGGTGCACTGCGCGATGACGAGCTTCGGGTTGCTGATGATGAAGAGCGGCGCGCCGATGATCGGCAAGGGCAGGTTGCGAAGGACTGGCGGCAGCGGCATAAGTCGCTGGATTCGGTGAACGGTTGAAATCGGGTTCAGAACGCTTCGAGCGGCATGGCGGTCACGCTGTCTGCGCCTTCGACGATGGCGTCGCGCAGCCCGGGCGCCTTGCTGAGAAAGTGTTCGGCGTAAAAGCGAGCCGTCGCGATCTTGGCGTTCAGGAAGGCGCTGTCGCCGTCGCCGGCCGCGAGGCCGCGCTCGGCGGCGAGCAAGGCGCGCGCCATCTGCCAGCCGGCCATGAGGTTGCCGGCCAGCATGAGGTAAGTGACCGAGCCGGCGAACACCGCGTTCGGGTTGACCTTGCTCTCGGCCACGACGAAATCGACGACCCGTTCGAACGCTTCGCGCGCCGCCTTCAGGCACTTCAGCATCGAGCGAGCCGCGATGCTCCGGCTCGCCGCCAGTTCAGCCTCGGTCGCCTCGACCTGTGCCGCGATACCTTTTGCAACCCGCCCGCCATCGCGCGCTGTCTTGCGACCGACCAGGTCGTTGGCCTGGATGGCGGTCGTGCCTTCGTAGATGGTCAGGATGCGTGCGTCGCGCAGGTACTGCGCCGCGCCGGTTTCCTCGATGAAGCCCATGCCGCCATGCACCTGCACGCCCAGGCTCGCCACCTCGATGCTCATCTCGGTGCTGTAGCCCTTGACCAGCGGCACCATGAATTCGTAGAAGGCATGGTTCTGCTTGCGCGTCTCCGCATCCGGATGGCGATGTGCCGCGTCGAACGCGGCCGCCGAGACGATCGCCAGCGCGCGACAGCCCTCGGTGTAGGCGCGCATGGTCATCAGCATGCGGCGCACGTCCGGATGATGGATGATGGTCGCGCTGCCGGCCACCGAGCCATCGACCGGCCGCGACTGCACCCGCTCTTTCGCGAATGCCGCCGCCTTCTGGTAGGCACGCTCGGCCACGGCGATGCCCTGCATGCCGACCGCGTAGCGCGCCGCGTTCATCATGATGGACATGGTCTCGAGGCCGCGGTTCTCGGCGCCGATCAAGGTGCCGATCGCGCCGGGGCCAACGAGCCCCGGCCCGCCCTTGTCGCCGAACTGAAGCACCGCTGTCGGGCTGGCCTTGATGCCGAGCTTGTGCTCGATGCTCACGCACCACGCGTCGTTGCGTGCGCCCAGGCTGCCGTCGGCGTTGACGAGGAACTTCGGCACGATGAACAGGCTGATTCCCTTCACCCCTTCCGGCGCCCCGACCACGCGCGCCAGCACGAGGTGGACGATGTTCTTCGCCATGTCGTGCTCGCCGTAGGTGATGAAGATCTTGGTGCCGAAAAGCTTGTAGCGGCCGTCGCCGAGCGGCTCGGCGCGGGTGCGGACCAGCGCGAGATCCGAGCCCGCCTGCGGCTCGGTGAGGTTCATCGTGCCGGTCCATTCGCCGGAAATCATCTTCGGGATGAACGCCTGCCGCTGTTCAGGCGTGCCGGCCGTGAGCAAAGCCTCGATCGCTCCGTCGGTGAGCAGCGGGCAGAGCGAAAAACTCAGGTTCGCGCTGTTGATCATCTCGATGCACGCCGCACCAATCGTCTTCGGCAAGCCCTGGCCACCGAACTCCGCCGGATGCTGAAGGCCCTGCCAGCCACCTTCGCCGAATTGGCGAAACGCCTGCTTGAAGCCGGGCGTGGTCGTCACCGCGCCGTCTTTCCACGACGAAGGATTGACATCGCCTTCGCGATTGAGTGGCGCCAGCACTTCCCGGCTGAAGCGCGCGCACTCCTCGAGAACGGCCTGCGCGGTCTCGAGGCCGGCGTCGTCGAAGCCGGGCAAGCTCGCGATCGCTTCGAGATCGGCCAGCTCTTTCATGCAGAACAGCATGTCTTTGACCGGGGCGATGTAGCTCATGACGTGACCTCTCGAGTCGGACCAAACATCAAGACGAAGAAAAAGCCCGCCGACCGATGCATCGGGCGAGCGGGCGTGCTCGTGCGCAACGGAGGCTCAGAGCGCGGCGACGAGTTCGGGGACGGCGACGAAGAGATCCTGTACCAGACCGTAGTCGGCGACGCTGAAGATCGGCGCCTCTTCGTCCTTGTTGATCGCGACGATGACCTTCGAGTCCTTCATGCCGGCGAGATGCTGGATTGCGCCGCTGATGCCGATCGCGACATAGAGCTGCGGCGCGACGATCTTGCCGGTCTGGCCGACCTGCCAGTCGTTCGGCGCGTAGCCGGCGTCGACCGCGGCACGGCTGGCGCCGAGCGCGGCGCCGAGCTTGTCGGCCAGCGGCGTCAACACCTCGTTGAACTTCTCGCTGCTGCCCATCGCGCGGCCACCCGAGACGATGATCTTCGCGGCGGTGAGCTCAGGGCGATCGTTC
>JAYSMB010000667.1:0-4365 GCA_043725065.1 Burkholderiales bacterium | reverse complement strand
CTGATCAGCTCGGCGGTGGCGAGCGCGTTGCCGGTGGGCGAGAGCTGCACGCCGATGCCGGTCGAGGGCTTGCCGTTCAGGCGCGCGATCGTGCCGTAGTTCTGGCCGCCCAACTCGACGCGGGCGACGTCCCGCAGCTTCACGGTCGAGCCGTCGGTGTTGGCGCGCAACACGATCTGGCCGAACTGCTCGACCGTCGTGAGTTGCCCGGCGACGACGACAGTGGCGCTGATCGGCGTGCCGGCGACGATCGGCAGGTCGCCGATCGTTCCCGACGAGACCTGCGCGTTCTGGGCCCGGATCGCGGCGACGACGTCGTTTGTCGAAAGGTTGAAGCCGACCAGCTTGGCCGGGTCGACCCAGATCCGCATCGATCTCTCGGTGCCGAACAACTGCGCCTGGCCAACGCCGGGAATACGCTGGATTTCGGGCAGCACCGTGCGCGACGCGTAGTCGCCGAGGGCGATCGGATCGAAGGCCGGGTTATCGGAGGACAGGATCGTGAACAGCAGGAAGTTCGAGCGCGCCTTGTCGACGCGAACGCCCTGCTGCGTCACCGCCGCCGGCAAGCGCGGCGCGGCGCGTGAAAGCCGGTTCTGCACATCGACCTGGGCGAGGTCGGGGCTGGTGCCCGCCTCGAAGGTGAGGGTGATCGCGCCGACGCCGTTCGACTGGCTCACCGACTCCAGATAGATGAGCCCCGGCGAGCCGTTCATCTCCTGCTCGATGACGCTGATCACGCTGTCTTCGAGCGTCTGTGCCGAAGCGCCCGGATAGACCGCCGTCAGGACGATCGAGGGCGGCGCGACGGTCGGATACTGGGCGATCGGCAGCTGCTTGATCGACACGCCGCCGAGAACGAGGATGAAGAACGCGATGACCCACGCGAAGATGGGACGGTCGATGAAGAACTGCGCCATCGACTTGTCTCAGCGGGCTGCGGAAGCAGCGGCGCCGGCCGGTGCCGGCGCGCCGCTCGCGGCGGGCGCGCTGGCAGCGGCGCCGCCTGGCGCCGAGCCCGCGGGCTGCCACGGCACGGGCTTGACCGGCGCGTTGCCACGCAGCTTCTGAAAGCCGTCGACCATCACCATCTCGCCCGTCGCCAGGCCTTCGAGGATGACCCATTGACCGCCCTGCGCCGTGCCGACTTTCACCGGCCGTGGCCCGACCTTGCCGTCGGCGCCGACGACCATCACGCTGTCGCCGGTCGAGCCGCGCTGCACTGCCTGCTGCGGCACGACGATGCCGGTGGGCAGCTCGGCCTGCTCGAGCCGCACCCGCACGTACATGCCGGGCAGAAGTACACCGCTCGGGTTCGGCACTTCGGCGCGTAAGGTGATCTGGCCCGAAGTCGGATCGACGCTGAGGTCGGAGAAGAGCAGCTTGCCTGGCTGCGGATAGTCGCTGCCGTCTTCGAGCACGATTCGAACGCTCGCCGACTCGGCGCCGCCCCCCGTGCGCTGAAACTTGCCGCTGGCGATGGCGCGGCGCAGCTTCAGCACATCGGTGGTCGACTGAGTGAAGTTTACGTACATCGGGTTGATCTGCTGGACCAGGGCCAGGGGCGTCGCTTCGCCCTGTCCGACCAGTGCGCCTTCGGTTACCAGCGCCCGGCCGATGCGACCCGAGATCGGTGAAGTGACCGACGCGTAGCCGAGGTTGATCTGGCCGCTCTGCACCGTGGCCTTGGCCAACGCGACATCCGCCTCGGCCTGCTTTTGCGCCGCGACCGCGTTGACGTAGTCCTGCTTGCTGATCGCGTTGGCTTCCAGCAGCGGCTTGTAGCGCTCGGCCTGCGCGGTCGCCTGCGTCACGTTGGCCTGGGCCCGGGCCAGCGAAGCCTGCGCGCTGGCGACGGTGGCCTGGTAAGACGCGGAATCGATCTGGAACAGCGGCTGGCCGGCCCTGACTTCGCTGCCTTCGACGAACAGCCGCTTGAGGACGATGCCGGCAACCCGAGCCCGCACCTGCGCGACCCGCGAGGCCTCGAGCCGGCCGGGCAGCTCGGTGACCAGGCCCACCGAACGCGGCGCCACGATGACGACGCCCACTTCAGCCGGGGGCGGCGCGCCGCCCGGTCCCTTGCCGCCGCCGGGCGGGGCATCGGCCTTTGGGCCGCAGGCGGCGAGCAGAGCGCTCGCGCCGAGCACGAGAGACGACGCCAACGCTGCGCGCCTCGCGGCGCGAGCGTCCCCTGCCCGCGCCGTGCTTCGATCGCTCATCTCAGCACACCTCTGAATGTCAAAGCTGCGGAGAATAGCCGAGCCGCGTTTCCGGCGTGCTGCGCGCCCGCGGCGTCCCCAAGGTCGAACTCAGACGCGCTGGAACTTGAAGACCGCGACACTCGCGAGCAAATTGGGCCAGGTCCGAACCGCTTTGCCGGCCTGAATGCCGAACGCGTCGAGGATCGCCAGGCCCTCCTTCTTTGCCAGCACCTCGAAATCGGCATACGTGCCGACGCGGATGTTCGGCGTGTCGTACCACTGATAGGGCAGCACGCGCGTCACCGGCATCCGGCCGGCGGCGACGTGCAGGCGGTTCGGCCAGTGCGCGAAGTTCGGAAAGCTGACGATGCCGACCCGGCCAACGCGAGCCGTCTCGCGCAGCATGCGCTCGGTATTCTTCAAGTGCTGAAGCGTGTCGAGCTGGAGCACGACGTCGAAGCTCTGGTCCTCGAACAGCGCCAGGCCTTCTTCGAGGTTGAGCTGGATCACGTTGACGCCGCGCCGGTGGCAGGCCAGCACGTTGGCGTCGGCTATCTCGATGCCGTAGCCGCCGCAGCCGCGCTCGCGTCGCAGGAGCGCAAGCAACTCGCCGTCGCCGCAACCAAGATCGAGCACGCGCGAGCCGTTCGGCACCAGTTCCGCAATGAGCTCGATGTCCTTGCGATCGCTCATGGCGGCGCCCCCATGCTTGCCGCTGGCGCGGCTGCGCCGCCCCCCGAGGGGGCGCGGCCCGCCTTGGGGCGGCTCGGCGGCGGGCCGGCCTCTTCGACGGAGATCTCGCGCCAGAGATTCGCGAAACAGGCCCGGAGCACGCCGTGGTAGCGCGGATCGTCGAGCAGAAACGCATCGTGCCCATGCGGCGCGGCGATCTCGGCGTAGCTCACATCGAGCTTGTTGTCGACCAGCGCCTTGACGATCGCGCGCGAGCGCGCCGGCGCGAAGCGCCAATCCGTCGTGAAGCTGACGAGCTCGAACTTGCAGCGCGCTTTGGCGAAGGTCGCGGTCAGGTCGCCGCCGTGCTCGCGCGCCGGGTCGAAGTAGTCGAGCGCCCGGGTGATCAGCAGATAGGTGTTGGCGTCGAAGTACTCGCTGAACTTGTCGCCCTGGTGGCGCAGATAGGCCTCGATCTGGAACTCGATCTCCTGCGTCGAGTAGCCGAACGCGGCCTTCTGCAAGTCGCGCCCGAATTTGGCTTCCATCGCGTCGTCGGAGAGATAGGTGATGTGGCCGATCATCCTGGCCACGCGCAGGCCGCGGCGCGGGATCGCGCCGTGATCGGCATAGTGGCCGTCGAAGAACTCGGGATCGGTGACGATCGCACGGCGCGCCACTTCGTTGAAGGCGATGTTCTGGGCCGAGAGATTCGGCGCCGTCGCGATGGCGATGCACTGACGCAAGCGATCCGGATAGCGAAGCGACCAGTCGAGCGCCTGCATGCCGCCGAGGCTGCCGCCGATCACGGCGGCAAGCTTCGCGATGCCGAGCGCTTCGACCAGGCGCGCCTGCGAATCGACCCAATCCTCGACCGTCACGATTGGAAAGTCGCTGCCATAGGTGCGACCGCCCGCAGCCGGGTCGGGGTTCGGGCTGGTCGGCCCGGTCGAGCCGAAGCACGAGCCGGCGTTGTTGACGCCGATCACGAAGAAGCGCTCGGTGTCGAGCGGCTTGCCGGGGCCGATCAGGTTGTCCCACCAGCCTTCGCTCTTCTCGTTGCCCGCGTAGGTACCGGCGACGTGATGCGAGGCATTGAGCGCGTGGCAGACCAGGACCGCGTTGCTTCGCGCCGCGTTCAGCGTGCCGTAGGTTTCGTAGGCGAGCGTGTAGTCGCGCAGCACCGCGCCGCTGGCCAGCGCGAGCGGCTCGGCAAAGTGCATCGATTGCGGCAGGACGTCGCCAAGAGAAGGCATAAGGCGCAGTTGATCAGGCAAAAGAAAACCCGGCGCCGCCAAAGCGGGACACCGGGTTTCGGATCCTGTCTTTAGCCGAATTTATAGAGCGCCCGCAAGCCGGAACAAATCAGCGCTTCGAGGACGAAGTATAGCTAGCGCTCTGCGCCGGCGCCTTGCAGTGGCTCCGATGTTCGCCGTGGCGACGATGGCGCATCATCGGATGCGCGGTCAACGCTGACGCGCGCCCTACG
>JAYSMB010000666.1:0-13052 GCA_043725065.1 Burkholderiales bacterium | reverse complement strand
TCAGCGCTACGTCAACCGCTGGCGGCTCGAGAAAACGGATCCCGACGCGGCGCTCTCCGAACCGGTCAAGCCGATCGTCTACTGGATCGACCGCACCGTGCCGTTCAAGTACCGCCCGGCGATCACGGCCGGCGTGCTCGAGTGGAACAAGGCCTTCGAGAAGATCGGCTTCAAGAACGCCATCCATGTCGAGGTGCAGCCCGACGACGCCGATTTCGACACGCTCGATTTCGGCCGCGCCTCGATCCGCTGGATGACGAATGCCTCGCCGACCTTCGGCGCGATCGGCCCGAGTCACGTCGATCCGCGCAGCGGCGAGATTCTCGACGCCGACATCGGCATCGAAAGCCTGTCGTCGCGCAATGTCCGCGCGGCGCGCTCGCAGATCCTCTCGGCCAGCGGCATGGACAACCCGTTCGGCGGCGGCGACGCCACGCCCGAGGAGCGGGCCATGCTGATGAGCGGCCGGGTCTGCACCTATGGCGAGCTCGCCGCCGAGCAGCTGAGCTATGCCACCGACGTGCTCGAGGCGCGCGGCGAGCTCGACCCCGACAGTCCCGAGGCCGAGGCCTTCGTCAACGCCTACCTCAAGGACACGACGATGCACGAGGTCGGCCACACGCTCGGCCTGCGCCACAACTTCCGCGCGTCGCGCGTCTACACCCAGGCGCAGCTCGCCGATCCGGTGTTCACGAAGGAACACGGGATCACCGGCTCGGTGATGGAGTACGCGCCGATCAACCTCAATTCGGCCGACGAGCCGCGCGAGCACTACGGCACGCCGTTCAACGACACGCTCGGCCCCTACGACTATTGGGCGATCGAGTACGCCTACAAACCGCTCGCTGCGGGCCTTTCGGCGGCTGACGAGAAGGCCGCGCTCGAAAAGGTCGCGGGCCGCAGCGCCGAGCCTCTGCTGGCCTACGGCACCGACGAAGACAACTTTCTCGGCATCGATCCCGAGACGCTGCAGTTCGACCTCGGCAGCGACGTGATCGCGTTCGCCAGGAAACGGATCGGCATCGCGCAGGACCTGCTCAAGCGCCAGGAAACGCGGGCGCTGCGTCCCGACCAGGATTACAACGTCTTGAAACGGTCGGTGAGCTACGCGATCCGTGATGTGGCGCGCGCCGCCAATGTGTTGTCGCGGCAGATCGGCGGCGTTCGCACGGTGCGCGACGCGCCGGGAACGGGCCGGGACCCGCTCACCCCGGTGCCGGTGGCCGAGCAGCGTCAGGCGCTCGACCTCATCACCGGCAGCCTGCTCTCGGCCGACAGCCTGAGCGTTTCGCCGGCGCTGCAGCGCAAGCTCGGCACCGATTTCAGCGAACGCCTCGACGCCTTGCGCGGCGGCGAAGGCTCGGCCCAGACCGACTACTCGCCCTCGGAACAGGTGCTGGGCCTGCAGCGGGCCTTGCTGGCCGTCCTGATGAGCGACACGGTCGCGACCCGTCTGCTCGAGAGCAGCGAGAAGGCGCCGGCCGGCGCGGGTCGCGCCCTGCGCATGCCCGAGCTCTACGCCCGCCTGACGCAGGCGGTGTGGAGCGAGCTCGACGGCCGCGGCGACATCGCGCCGCTGCGCCGCGAAGTGCAACGCGATCACGTCAACCGCATCGCCGCCGTGCTGTTGCGTCCGGGCGCATCGACCCGCGCCGACACGCGCAGCATCGTTCGCGTCCAGGCCAGGGCGTTGCTCGAGCGGATCCGCGTCGCCAGCCACCGTGCCGGCCTGAGCGAGGAGGCGCGGGCGCACCTTGCCGACAGCGCCGATACGCTCGAGCAGGCGATGTCGGCCAGGTTGCAGCGCTCCGGCGCTTGAAGCGAATGTCATCCTGAGCGGAGCGAAGGATCGCGGCCCCGACTCGGTGGGCAGCGTCCGGGCTCGCGACCCCGCTGGGTCACTGAACGCGCTGCGACCCGCCGGCTTGCGATTCGAACGCGACCCGGGTCGAGCCGTCGCGGTGTCCCGTGATCTCCACCCGCGGCAGCATGAGGGCGTCGAGCGCCGCCGAGCGATGCGCCACGATCGTCACCGGCGGCAACGTCACCACCGACGCAGGTGGCTTCGCGTTCCGGTGGGTGTTGAACATCTCCGAGCCGATCGCGGCCGTGCCACCGGCCAGAAGGCTGAAGGTCAGGACGGCGGAAAGGATGTTGTCGGACATGATGTTCTCCCTGTGGACCGACGCACCGATCGCGATGCGTTGACGCCACTGTAGGTGGCGTGTGTGACGGCTCATAGCGCGTTGCGACAAAACGGGGCTTTGCCGCGACGAGGGGCGCGAAGCGCCGACGAGCCGCGCCGGCCGTGAGGCCGGGAGCCGTCGCGAAGCGCCTCAGACGCCTTCGGATTGCCTCGTTTCGTCGAACAGCGAGGGCTTGAAAACGGCGGATTCCTGGCGGTCGTTGATCGCCCACAGCAGTAGGGCCCGCCCCGACATCGGCTTGGCGAACAGGAACCCTTGCAGCTCGTCGCACTGCATGTCTTCGAGGACCTTCTGCTGGCGCTGGTTCTCGACGCCCTCGGCCACCACTTTCAGGCCAAGCGCGTGAGCGAGCTTGATGACGGCGTCGACGACGGCGCGCGCGTCGGCGCTGTGCTCGAGATCCATGATGAAGCTGCGGTCGATCTTCAGCTCTTCGGCCGGCAGTTTCCTCAGGTAGCTGAGGCTCGAGTAGCCGGTGCCGAAGTCGTCGATCGACAGATGCGTGCCGAGCTCGCCGAGGCGGCGAAAGGTCGCCTGGGTCGTCTTGGTGTCTTCCATCGCCGCCGATTCGGTGATCTCGCAGGTCAGCAGCGACGGGTGGATCTTGTGTTGCTCGAGAGCACCGGTGATGCGCTCGACGATGTCGTCCTGGCGCATCTGGTGCGCCGAGAGGTTGATCGCGACGCGCATGCGCAGGCCTTTGTCGCGCCACTGGCGGCTTTGCCGGCACGCGTCCTCGATCACCCAGTTGCCGATCTGGCCGATCAGGCCGAAGCGCTCGGCGATCGGGATGAAGGTGTTGGGCAGCAGCACGCCGCGGGTCGGATGCTTCCAGCGCAGCAGCGCCTCGACGGCGGTGACCTTGCCGCTCTTGGCGTCGATCTTGGGCTGGTAGAAGAGTTCGAACTCCTTGGCGACCACCGCTTTGCGCAGATCGCGGAGCAAGGTGAACTGCGCCTCGGCGTCGGCGTCCATCGCGGTCGAGTAGAAGCAGTGGCTAGAGCCACCGGCGCGCTTGGAGGCATACATCGCCGCGTCGGCGCGGGCGATCAGCTTGGCGTGGCTGCAGCCGTCGGGGTACATGGCGATGCCGACCGAGCACGAGATCATGGCCTCGCGCCCTTCGATCGCGTACGGATGCGAAAGGCCCTGGATCAGGCGCGTCGCGACCTGGGCCACCGCTTCTTCGGCAGTCACGTTGGTGAGCAGAAGCAGAAACTCGTCGCCGCCGACGCGGGCCACGACGTCCTTGCCGCGCGACATCGCCTTCAGGCGCTGCCCGACCTGCTCGAGGACGAGGTCGCCGATCGAGTGGCCATAGGTGTCGTTGACTGGCTTGAAGCCGTCGAGGTCGATGAACAACAGGGCCAGCCGGCTGGCGTTGGCGTCGGCCTTGGTCGCCGCGGCGGCGAGCCGGTCTTCGAAGTAGACGCGGGTCGGCAGCTGGGTCAGGCTGTCGACCATGGGCACGGCGTTGGCGGCAGCGCGCCGCGACGGCTCCGGGTCGCGCGAGGGCGGTGCGCCCAGCGCCTCGAGCAGCACGGCGCCGATCATCACGAGCGCGCCGAGCAGAAGGGCTTCGGTCCAGGCCGGCATCAGGGTGGACCCGGAGTCGCCAGCGGCGGTGGCCAGGGTCAGGAGCAGGGCGGCGAGCGCAGCGCCGGCGGCGCGCGCCGCGCGAACCTTGCGGCTCGGCTTGAGCTCGAGGCCGATCGCGATCAGGGCGGTCGCCAGCACCAGGATCGCGACGCTCGGCCCCCAGGTGCCGAAGCTGGCGCTGGCCCGAAACAGGCCCGGGGTCGCGAACAGAGTGTGCGCATAGGCGACGATCAGGGTCAGGAGGGCGAAGCCGGCAAAGGCGGGCAGCGTCTTTCGGGTCGTGGCCACGGCCGTCGCGCCGGCGAGCCCGGCCAGGGCGAGTGCGAGGGCGGCGGCGACCAGCGGAATGCCGGCGAGGGTGCCGCTGCCGGCTTCTCCCGGCTCGAGGAAGTGGCCCGGCCACCAGAGACCGCTGCCGACGATCACGAGTGCCGCCGCCATGAGGCGCCGACCACCCCGTTGGGTGCGGGCGCGGGCCGCCGCAAATACTTCGGCGCCCAGCCACAACAAGGCAGCGCTGATCACGAACCCTGCGATGCAAGGCAGCAAGCGATGGCTTTCCAGGAAATTCATGTAGGCGGGCTTGCCGGGCAGGGTCGAATGCGGAGATCCCACCTCGGGAGCGCCGACCCTTCTCATTTCGGTACCCCCGGCAATACCTTGAGCGCCATCGGCGAGGAATCCTCGGCACGGTTTGCCGCGTCGTCAAAAAAATGGGCCGCACGAGCGAACTCGTGCGGCCCGGGAGCCTGTGTGTCGCGCGGCGAACCCGCGCCGAACGATCTCAGTGGCTGCGGTGGCCGATCACTTCGACGCGCGGCAGCACGACCATGTCGGTCGTCGGGGCGGCGACCGTGTCGCTGCGCGCCGCATCGGCGCGTTGCCGCTGGTGCGACTCCGTGGCGAAGGTGAGGGTAGCGGTGGCCAGGACGGCGAACACGGCGGCGCGGAAGGTGAGGCGGCTGATCATGAGGGGGCTCCTTGAAGACGTTGGCGGGCTTGCGATGGAGCGAACTCTAGGCGCCGGGCACGCGGTGCGACAGGGGCTTGCGACGAAGCCGGGTCTGATCGTGACGAACTGCGCCGAGGCGCGACGAACGAGTCCGCGCGTGGCGCGCCGACCTGCCTTGTAAGGCCGCAAAGGGTCTAGGTCTAGGAAAGCGCTGCCGTGCGCAGCGCCAGCCATGCCAGCGCAGCGCCCGAGAGCAGGGGCGCGAGACGCTCGCGCACCGTCCGGTGATACGCGTCGAGCCAGGCGATCTCGTCGGTGCGAAGCAACGACGGCTCGAGGCAGCGCGCGTCGATCGGGCAGAGCGTCAGCGTCTCGAACTCGAGGAACTCGCCGAATTCGCCGGCCACTTCGGCGCCTGCGGGAACGGTCAGGACCAGGTTTTCGACCCGCACGCCCCATTGCCCCGGCCGGTACAGGCCCGGCTCGATGCTGGTGATCATGCCCGGCTGCATCGCCATCGTCGCGTCGGGGATGACGCGCGAAAAGCTCTGCGGCCCTTCGTGCACGTTGAGGAAGTAGCCGACGCCATGGCCGGTGCCGTGGCCATAGTCGAGCCCGTGCTCCCAGAGCGGCACCCGGGCGATCGCGTCGAGCATCGGCGACAAGGTGCCACGCGGAAATCGGGTTCGCGACAGCGCGATCGTGCCGCGCAGCACCAGCGTCACATCGCGTTTTTGCGCCGCGCTCAGCGCGCCGACCGGCCACATCCGCGTGATGTCGGTGGTGCCGCCGCGGTATTGCGCGCCGGAGTCGATGAGCAGCAAGCCATCGCCGGAGAGGATGGCGTGCGATTCGTGCGTCGCCTTGTAGTGCGGCATCGCGCCGTTGGCGTTGAAGGCGGCGATCGTCGCAAAGCTCGGGCCGACGTAGCCGGGCCGCTTGGCCCGGGCCGCGGTGAGTCGCGTGTCGATCGTCAGCTCGGTGATCGGCTCGCGTCGCGAAACGTCGCTGAGCGCCGCTTCGAACCAGGCGTAGAACTCGCACATCGCCGCGCCGTCTTCGGCCATGGCGCGCCGAACGTGCGCGGCTTCGGCGTCGCTCTTCCTGCTCTTGGCGAGCGTGCTCGGGTTGATCGCCTCGACCACGTTTGCCGACGCGCGCTCGCGTGTGCCGAGCGTCACGCGCTTGGGGTCGATGAGCAGGACCGCGGCATGAGGCAAGGCGGCGAGCGCCGCCCCGGCCTGGTCATACGGCGCGAGCCGAACGCCATCGCCGGCGAGCGCCGCGCGCAGAGACGCGTCGACCTTGGCTTCGGCGACGAAGAGAGTCGCCGCGTCGGGGCCGACCAGCAGGTGCGCAAGAAAGACCGGGTTGTAGCCGACATCGGCGCCGCGCAGGTTGAGCAGCCAGGCAACGTCGTCGACGGTCGAGACGAAATGATGCGAGGCACCGGACTCGCGCATGGCGGCGCGAACCCGCGCGAGGCGATCGCGGCGCGACTCGGTGGCCTCGGGCGCCATGTGCTCGTAGACCGGCGCCATCGGCGTCGCCGGCCGCTCGGGCCAGGCACCGACAAGCACGTCGAGGTCGCTGCGCAGACGGATGCCGCGGCGCTCGAGCTCGCCACGAAGCTGGCGCGCCGCGGCCAGACCGAGTACGTCGCCATCGACTGCCACCGCCGCGCCGGCAGCGACATTGCGGCACAGCCAGTCGATGTGATACGCCGCGGCGGGCGAGGGCGTCTTGACCAGCTCGATGCCGCTGCCCGCCAGCTCGCGTTCGGCCTGCACCCAGTAGCGGCTGTCGGCGAACAGGGCGGCCCGGTCGAGCGTGAGCGCCAGCGTGGCGACCGAGCCGGTGAAGCCCGACGCCCACTGCCGGCCCTGCCAGCGCTCGGGCAGGTACTCGGACAGATGCGGGTCGCTCGACGGGATCAGCGCGGCGACGCAGCCATTGGATCGCAGCACCTCGCGGATACGTTCGAGGTGCAGGCGGGCGGGGGAGGTGCGTGTGTCCATGGTGTCAATTCTAGGAGGGCGGAACGGCCGCGTTCGACGCCGGCTCGGCGACGACGCGAGCGCTCCGCTCGTACGTGAAATACGCCCAAGCCCAGTCGACCATCACGATCAGCCGGTTGCGAAAGCCGATCAGGAAATAGATGTGGGCGAACAGCCAGAACAGCCAGGCGGCGAGGCCACTGAAGCGCAGCGCGCCGAGGCCCGGCACGGCGAGGTCGACGACCGCCGCCTTGCGGCCGATGGTGGCGAGATTGCCGTAGTCGATGTAGCGAAACGGCCGGGTCGGCTCGCCCTTGATCCGTCGTATCAGGTTGGCCGCCGCCGCGCGGCCCATCTGCTTGGCGGCCGGGCTGACGCCGGGAACCGGCTTCGGCTCGCCCTTGCCCTGACTGTTGGCCGCCGCCAAATCGCCGACGACCGAGATCTCGGGATGGCCGGCCAGGCTCAGATCGGGCTCGACGACGACGCGCCCGGCGCGGTCGAGCGTCGCGCCGCTGCCGCGAGCGATTTCGGCGCCGAGCCGGGAGCCGGCGACACCGGCCGCCCAGATCACCGTCCGACAGGCCAGTCGCCGCGATACGTGTGCGCCGCTGGCCGCGGTTTCATACGACACGCTCTCCGAATCGATGCCGGTCACTTTCGATCCGGTGCGCACCTCGACGCCGAGCCGCACGAGCTGGTCGCGGGCTTGCTGCGACTGGCTGGGCACGAAGGCGCCGAGAACGCGGTCGGAGCCTTCGAGCAGGACCACGCGCGTGCGCGTCGAATCGATGCGGCGGAACTCGCGCGACAAGGTGTGCTGCGCGATCTCGCTCATCGTGCCCGCCATCTCGACGCCGGTTGGCCCGCCACCGATGACAACAAAGGTCATCCAGGCGTCGCGGGTCGCGTCGTCCTGCGCGCGCTCGGCGCTTTCGAAGGCGCCGATCATGCGGGCGCGGATGTCGAAGGCGTCGGCCAGCGTCTTCAGTCCCGGCGCGAAGCGGGCCCAGTCGTCGTGACCGAAGTAGCTGTGCGTCGCACCGGCGGCGACGATGAGATGGTCCCAGGCAATGCGTTCACCGCCGTCGAGCGTCGCGGTGCGGCCGGCGACGTCGATGGTCTGCACTTCGGCCTTGAGGATGGTCAGGTTGCCGCGCTTCATCTCCGGCCGCAGCACGTGCCGGATCGGCGCACTCACGGCCGGCGCGCTCAGACCCGCGGTGGCGACCTGGTAGAGCAGCGGCTGGAACAAATGATGGTTGGTGCGGTCGACCAGCGTGATCTCGACCGCGGTCTTCGAGAGCGCGCGCACCGCCTCGATGCCGCCGAAGCCGCAGCCGATGACGAGAACGCGCGGCGGTGCCATGGGCTCATTCTCACCCGCTGCGGCGGCGCGGGCTATGCTCGACGCGCCATGCGACTCCTCCTCGTCGAAGACGACCGAATGATCGGCGAGAGCCTGCAACGGGCGCTTCGCCTCGAAGGCTATGCGGTCGACTGGGTGCGCGACGCCGCCGCCGCCGACGGCACCCTGGCAAGCGAGCGTTTCGACCTCGTCCTGCTCGATCTCGGCTTGCCGCCCGGCGCCGGCTCGGGCCCGCGGCTCGCCGACGGTCTGGCCGTGCTGCGCGCCGCGCGTGCCCGCCACGACGCGACGCCGGTGATCGTGCTCACCGCCCGGGACGCACCCGGCGATCGCGTCGCCGGGCTCGACGCCGGTGCCGACGACTACCTCGTCAAGCCCTTCGAGCTCGACGAATTGAACGCGCGCATTCGCGCCGTCGTGCGCCGTCACGCCGGCCGGGCCGAGCCGCTGCTTTCCGCCGGCGGCGTGACGCTCGATCCGGCGAACCGTCGTGTCATGAAAGAAGGCGCCGCGGTGGCGCTCTCGGCGCGCGAATTCGCGGTGCTCGAAGCGCTCATGTCCAAGCCCGGCGCGGTGCTGTCGCGCTCGCAACTCGAGGACCGACTGTACGGCTGGGGCGAAGAGATCGAGAGCAATGCAGTCTCGGTCTACATCCATCAGTTGCGCAGGAAGCTCGGTGCCGATTTCATCCGCAACGTGCGCGGCGTCGGCTATTTCATCGACGCCACGACATGAGCCGCGGGGCCGCACCCAAGTCCAATAGCGAAGCGCGATGCGCGACGGCGCGTCGATGACCTCGATCCGTGTCCGCCTGCTCGTCTCCTTGCTGGCGCTGCTGGCACTGGCGGCCGTGCTGATGGGCGCAGTGACCTACCGCAACGTGCTCGGCGAGACCGAGGCGATCTTCGACTACCAGTTGCGGCAGATGGCCCTCTCGCTGCGCGATCAGGGCGAGATCGCGGCCGCGCAGGCCGACAACTTTGCCGACGCGCAACTCGACTTCGTGGTCCAGATCTGGACCGTCGACGGGCGCGGCATCTATGCCTCGCGCGCGCACTCGTCGCTGCCGGCGCGGGCGCTGCTGGGCCTGGCCACGCTCAACGTCGAAGGCCATGCCTGGCGCACTTACAGCGTCGCGACGCGCGATCGCGTGATCCAGATCGCGCAGCCGGTCGAGATCCGCGAGCGCCTCGCCGCCCGCGCCGCGTGGCGCAGTGTCTTGCCGCTGCTGTTGATGGCGCCGTTCGCGGCATTCGTCATCTGGTGGCTGGCGGCGCGCAATCTGGCGCCGCTCGACCGCCTGGCCGGCGAAGTTCGCTCGCGCGACGCCCGCTCGCTCGCGCCGCTCGTCGTCACCGGCCTCCCCGACGAGGTGTCGCCGCTCGCCCGTGCGCTCAACGCCTTGCTCGAGCGCTTGCGCCTGTCGCTCGACACCCAGCGCGCCTTCGTCGCCGACGCGGCGCACGAATTGCGGTCGCCGCTTACCGCCTTGAAGCTGCGGCTCGAGCTGCTGCGCCGCGCCAGCGACGACGCCGCTCGCGACGCCGCGCGCGACGCGATCGCCGAAGGCATCGATCGCGCGACCCGGCTGGTCGAGCAGTTGCTGGCGCTGGCGAGAAGCGAGCCCGGCGCCGCGCCGGCGACGATGGCGCGCGTCGATCTTGCCGAGATCGCACGCCGTGCGGTTGCCGAGACGGTCGCCTTCGCAGCGTCGCGCGGCATCGAGTTCGAGTTCGTCGCCGAGGCGACGGCCTTCGTCGAAGGCGACGCGGTTTCGCTCGGCCTGCTGGTTCGCAACCTCGCCGACAACGCGGCGCGCTACTCGCCCCAAGACTCGCACGTCCAGGTGTCGGTCGTTGCCGGGAACGCAGGCACGACGCTGACCATCGACGACGCCGGTCCCGGCATCGCCGAAGCCGAGCGGCAACGCGTCTTCGATCGCTTCTATCGCCGTGCCGAGGCCGGTGAATCGGGCTCGGGGCTCGGGCTGGCGATCGTCAAGAGCGTCGCCATGGCACACGGCGCCAGCGTCACGCTCGATCGTTCGCCGCAGGGAGGCCTTCGCGTCATCGTCGGCTTCGCGGCGGGCGGGCAGCGGGCGCCGCTCTTAACGCCGGCTTAATCGAACCCTAATCGTGGTCTAACCGGCCGGCCCTATCTTCAGCGCGCCGCGGAATCTTCCGCGGGCTCTTCTTCGCAGCTGGAGACGTCATGAATCTGAAACCCCTGAGCGCGGCCCTAGTGGGTGCCGGCCTCGCCGTCGTCGGCACCGCCGGCGCCATCGACCTTCCGCACTGGTTCAAGGGCGACCCGAAGGTCGCTGCCGCAACGGCGCAGGCCGCGCCGGCGCCTGAGCGCGTCGTCCCGCCGGTGCCGATGCTCGCGGCCGGGCAAGTGCCGAACTACCGTGCCATCGTCAAGCAGTCGGCGCCCGCGGTCGTCGGCATCACGGTCGAAGGCACGCACAAGATGACGGCCGACGAGCAGGGCCTGCCCGACGGCATGGAAGACGACCCCTTCTTCAAGTTCTTCCGCGGCATGCCCGGCTTTTCGCAGCGCGGTGGGCGGCAGAACCCGTCGCAGCCGTTCAAGGGCCTCGGCTCGGGCTTCATCATCAGCTCCGACGGCCTGATCCTGACCAACGCCCACGTCGTGCGCGAAGCCAAGGACGTGACGGTCAAGCTCAGCGACCGCCGCGAGTTCAGCGCCAAGGTGCTCGGCATCGACACGACCACCGACATCGCCGTGCTGCGCATCGACGCGCGCGACCTGCCGGTGGTTCGTCTCGGCGACCCGAAGAGCCTCGAGGTCGGCGACCCGGTGCTCGCCATCGGCGCGCCTTACGGGCTCGAGCAGACGGCCACGCAAGGCATCGTCAGCGCCAAGGGCCGTTCGCTGCCCGGCGACGCGGTCGTTCCCTTCATCCAGACCGACGCCGCCGTCAACCCCGGCAACTCGGGCGGTCCGCTGTTCGACGGCACCGGCTCGGTGGTCGGCATCAACGCGCAGATCTATTCGCGCAGCGGTGGCTTCCAGGGCCTCTCGTTCGCGATCCCGATCGATGTCGCCTTGAAGGTGAAGACGCAGATCGTCGCCACCGGCAAGGCCACGCACGGGCGGCTCGGCGTGACGGTGCAGGATCTGACCCAGTCGCTGGCCGATTCCTTCGGCATCAAGCGTGTCGACGGCGCCCTGATTTCGAATGTCGCCCCCGGCGGCGCCGCGGCCGACGCGGGCCTGAAGTCGGGCGACGTGATCACCGAGGTCAACGGCGAACCGGTGCTGCGCTCGGGCGGCTTGTCGAGCCTGATCGGCCTTTCGGCGCCGGGCGAGCGCGTCAAGCTCAAGGTCTGGCGCGATCATTCGGAGCGCACGATCGAAGCCAAGCTGGGCGGAGCCGACGACGGCGAGAAGAAGATCGCCGACGCTGGCGCCGCGGGCGAACACGGCCAGCTCGGCCTCTCGCTGCGCCCGCTGACGCGCGACGAGAAACGCGAGTCCAAACTCGATGCCGGCCTCGTCGTCGAGGCTGTCGAGGGCGCTGCCGCTCGTGCCGGGATCGAAGCCGGCGACGTGCTGCTTGCCATCAACGGCAAGCCGGTGCAGTCGATCGATCAGCTGAAGAGCGTGCTCTTGGGCAAGCCGAAGAGCGTCGCCCTGCTCGTGCAGCGCGACGGCGAGAAGATCTTTGTGCCGGTCAAGCTTGGCTGACGGGAACTACGGCGTCTGGTTGCCGTAGGTCGCCGAGAGATATTCGACGATGACCGGGATGTCGGGCGGAACGAATGCGGCGCGGCGGCAATAGGCGTGAAGTAATTTCCGCTTGGTGAAGCTGATTCCGAACGCAAAGCCTGACGTCGGCCTTAAGCTCCGGCGGGTTTCGGGAGTCGCCGCATGAAGCAAGGGTCGTCGTCCATCATTTCAGGCCTGCGCGTCCTCGTCGGCACTGGCTTCCTGACCTTGGCCGCGGCCCATGCCGGAGCAGCCACGGAAGTTCGCGTGTTGTTGGGCATCGACCCCGCCGACTCCACGGGCGATGTGTCGCTGAGCGCCTCGATCGCCCCGTCGCAATCGCTGACCCGGGCCACCGGCGTGCGGACGACGATCACGCAGACCTCGACCATGGCCGAGGTGATGCGGGCCAGCCGCACCGTCGAAAACGAAGTCATCATCGCGCCAGCGCACGTCACCGCGTCGGCCATCCTTCATGCCTATCAGCTGCTCGCCACGAGCGGCCAGGAACAGGTCTACGTGCTGGTCGCCAAGAACAGCATCGATTCGGTCGACAAGCTCGCCGGCAAGCGCATCTACCTGCCGCAGCAGGATTCGCTGCGCAGCTATGTCGCCAAGGGTCTGCTCACCGAGTCCGGCCTCAAGCTCGCCCAGTTCTCGAAGGTCACCTACGGCAACACCAGCGGCGGCGGGCTCGTCGCGCTTGCCTTCGACATGGCCGACGTGACCGTCGCCGACGAAGCGCAGGCCAAGGACTGGATCGCCGCCCATCCGGGCCAGGGTCGGATTCTCAAGACGACGCGGCCGGTGCCCGGCGGCATGAGTATGGTCGTGCGCAAGGATTTCTGCGCCACCGACTGCGGCCGCCTCAGCGATTGGGTCCTCTCGAGCGACGGCATGATTCCCGGTGTCGGGCGTTTCCGCCTCGCCACTGCCGACGCGGGCAAGCAGTTCACCTACGTCGCCTCGCTCGGCATCACGACGCCCGACGCGTTGAAGGGCGCGACCAGAGTCAGCGCCGAAGAAGTCGCCGATCTCGGCAAGCGGAACGTGACGATCGTCGACACGCGTACCCAGAAGGAATACGACAACGAGCACGTGCGCGGCGCAGTCCTCGCGCCGTACGCCGAGAAGAGCCTGAAGGAGATCGACTTCGACGTGACCAAGGACGACTTCTCGGCGCTGAAGTCGGTGCC
>JAYSMB010000665.1:0-11361 GCA_043725065.1 Burkholderiales bacterium | reverse complement strand
CAATCAGGTCATCGCAAGCGGCCTGAAACAACCAGAGATTCGGCTGGTTTTCCAAGCGCCTGCGAATCGCAGCGCGGTAGAGCGCGCGGTCGGCCTGCGCCCGCGTCGCGCGCACCGCCGGCCCCTTCGAGCCATTGAGAATCCGAAAATGGATGCCGGCTTCGTCGGCGGCGTGGGCCATCGTTCCGCCAAGCGCGTCGATCTCCTTGACAAGGTGGCCTTTGCCGATGCCGCCGATCGACGGGTTGCAGCTCATCTGCCCGAGCGTCTCGAGCGAATGCGTCAGCAACAGCGTACTCGCGCCCATGCGGGCGGCCGCGAGCGCCGCCTCGGTACCAGCGTGTCCACCGCCGATCACGACGACATCGAATTGTTTGGGAAACTGCATGCGGCCCGCTCCGGCGAGGGCCGATTGTATTTTTTCCCGGGTTCTTCAGACTGCGCTGACGGCGAGCAGCATTTCGGTGTGGTCGATTCCGTCTTCGAGATAGGGCGAGCCCACGGCGACAAAACCGAGTCTCGCGTAGAAGCGCTCGAGCCTGGTCTGGGCCGAAATGCGAATCGCCATGCCAGGCCAGACCCGCGCCGCTTGGGCGATCGTCCGCATCATCACCTCGTGGCCGAGACCCCGACCGCGTCCGGCGCCAACGGTGACAACGCGGCCGATCGACGCTTCAGCGTACTTCACACCCGGGTCGATCACGCGCGCATAGGCAAGCGGCTCACGCTGCACGCTTGACCACGCGGCGAGGTGATACGCCCGCTCGTCGCGGCCATCGACGTCGAGATAGATGCACTGTTGCTCGATCGCGAAAGCGAGCTGGCGGGCGGCGTAGATATTCTGCAGTTCGCGCACATCGAGGTCGTCGAAGCGACGCCAGCGCCAGTCGATATCGCCCGGAAACAAAGCCGCCGCAGAAGCGATCGATGTGCTCATTTCAGTGCCGCCTGTCGCAGCGTGCGGGCGACGTACCAGACGCCGGCTGCGGCGAGCACGACGCAGACGAACAGCGGGATCAACACCTGCGCCACGCTGAAATCCTCGCCCTTCAAGACGCGCGTCATCAAGCTGTTCTGAGCCAGCGCCGGCACCCACAGATGCCAGGGCGCCTCCCCGCCCAGATTGAAGACGTTGACGAGCGGCAGCAGCGAGGTCAACAGGACGACGACGGTCGAACTCGCCTGCGCCTCCTTGAAGGTCTTGCAGCGGATCGCGACCGCCATCAGCACGGCCGAGAGCGCTGCCGCAAAGGGCAGCAGGACGACGAGAAAGAGCAGCGCCTCGCGCGGTCCGTACTGGAACATCGCCGCGAGCGTGTCGCTGCGCAGCACCCACTGGCCGGGCAGGAAGCTGAACGAGCTCAGCACCGCGATCAGCATGCTCACGCAGGCAACGGCGCCCCACTTGCCAACCACCAGCGCCCAGCGCCCGGTCGGGTTCATCAGCAAGGGCTCCAGCGAGCCGCGCTCGCGTTCGCCAGCCGTCGTGTCGAGCGCGGCGGTCAGCGCGCCATAGAGCACGGCCATCATCACGAAGTAGGGCAGCATGCCGGTAATTCGCGTCGCCCGCGTCTGCGTGCTCGCGAGGTCACGCTCTTCGACCCGCATCGGCTCGAGCAACTGCACGGCGACGCCGCGCAAAGCGAGGTTGAGCACCGCGCGCTCGCGGCCGAAGCCGCCGAGCAGCCGCTCGATGCGCGCGCTCGAGGCTTCGGATCGCTGGTTGGCGCTGTCGGACACGATCTCGACCACCGGCGCATCACCGCGCGCCAGTGCCGCTTCGAAGTCGGCAGGGACCACGACGACCGGATCAGTGAAGCTTGACTTGCGCAACTGCGCTTCGTAGTCGGCCGGCGGCTCCTTCACGGTGTAGGTCTGCCGTTCGAGAAAGTTGCGCAGCGTCGGCGCGTTCGCCAGCCCGGCGACGTAGACCTCGCGCTGCTCGGCACGCGATTCGAGCGAGGCGACCAGCGCCGAGATCGCCATCAGCACCAGCGGCCCCATCAACACCGATGACACGAGTACCGTGAGCAGGGTGCGGCGGTCGCGAAGCGTATCGGTCAATTCCTTGCGCAGGACCGTGAGCACCGCGCGAAAATTCCCGGTCACGGTGCCGCCTTCGCCACGCCCGCATCGCCTCGAACGGAGCCGAACGCGAGCTTGACGAACGCCTCCTCGAAGTCGGTCTCGCCGGTCCGCTCGAGCAGTTCGGGTACGGTGCCGCTGGCGACCGTGCGACCGTCGGCGATGACGACGACGCTGTCGCACAGTCGCTCGACCTCTTGCATGATGTGCGTTGAAAAGACGATGCACTTCGCGCCACCGGCCGGTGTGCGCAGCCAGCGCAGGCTCTCGCGCAGGGCCCGGGTGGCGAGCACGTCGAGGCCGTTGGTCGGCTCGTCGAGAACGATGTTGGCCGGGTCGTGGACGAGCGCCCGCGCCAGCGCCGTCTTCATGCGCTCGCCCTGGCTGAAACCATCGGTGCGGCGGTCGAGCAGGGCCGTCATGTCGAACATGCGCGCCAGGTCCTGGGCGCGCGCGTCGGCCGCGTCGCGCTCCATGCCTTGCAGCGCGCCGTAGTAGACGATGTTCTCGCGTGCCGTCAGGCGCGGGTACAGCCCGCGTGAGTCCGAAAGCACGCCCATTCGCGCCAGCACTTCGCGCGGCCGCGCGACGACATCGATGCCGTCGACCGAGAGCCGGCCGGCCTGGGGCGTAACGAGAGCGGCAAGCATGCGCAAGGTCGTCGTCTTGCCGGCGCCGTTGGGCCCGAGCAGACCCGTGATGTGGCCGCCGGGCGCGCTGAAGCTCACGTCGCGAACCGCATGCACGACACGCGGCGCATCGCGATTGCGACCCAGGCCGGCGATTGCCGCGAAGCCGCGATTTCCAGAGCCGGCTGCAACGAACGATCTGGCAACGCCGCTGACTTCGATCATCGCGCGGGCTCCGAGGCTTTCGCATTCGCCGAGCGCAGCGAAACGAAGGCCGGCGGCCGCGGCACCTGGGCCGCGCAGTCCGCATCGACGGCCAGCGCCTCGGCGTCGGTAACGGCGTCGATGAAGCGGAACACGACGTCGCGCATGCAGCCGATCGCCATCACGCCGTGTCCGGCGTTGGCAACGACGACGTGCCTGGCCATCGGCCCGAGCGCCTTGGCGACGCGCTCGCCATGGCGCGGCGGCGTCACCGGGTCGATGCCGCCGCTCAACATGAGCACGGGAGATTCGCTTTTCACCAGCGTGTAGAACGCTGTAGGCACGGCGCCGCGCGGCCAGACGGCGCACAGCTTCTCGTAGTTGCGGGCGAAGGTCGTGCCGAACTCGGCCCCCGGTTTGTCGGCGCTGGCGGCGAGACGCGGCATGTCCTCCGCGCAGACCACCGACAGATGCATGCCGGTCGCGAGCCGACTCGATTTCCTGGCGAGCTGGGTCGCGCTCAGGCCGATCAGGCCGGCGTAGTCGCCGCGCGTCGCGGCTTCGATCGCTTCGGGCAAGGCAGCAGCGAGCGGCGGCGAATAGAGCGCGCCGCGCACCGCACCGAGTACGAGCTCGCGGGTCAACGTGAATGTCTCTGCGCGCCCGGTCAAGGCATGTTGCGCCGTGACTTCGCGCGGCAGGCCTTGCAGCAGCGTGGCAAAGCGCGCATGCAGGTCGGGATGAGCCTTCGCGCACGAAGGGTCGGCGGCGCAGGACTCGACCAACCGGTTGAACGCCGCTTGGTTGTCGGCCGAGATGCTCGCCGGCAAGGCCATGTCGGGCGGAGTCACGCCGTCGATCACGCTGCGCCGCACCGTTTTCGGAAACTGGCGCAGGACTTCGAGCGCAACCCGCGTGCCGTACGAACCGCCGACCAGATCGATGCGTTCGGCACCGAGTTGTCGCCGCACCGCCTCGAGGTCCTGGACCGCGATCGTCGTGGTGAAGAAGCCGAGGTCGCTCTCGGCTTTGATGTAAGGCTGTTTCAAGAGCGCAGCCTTGCACTGAATGATCAGCCTGAGCTGGCGCTCCGGCTCGGACTGATCGGCAAGCGTTTCGTCTTCCGGATCCTTGCAGGTCAGGGGCGCCGAGTCACCGGTGCCGCGCTGATCGACGAAGACGATGTCGCGGCGGTTGTTGAGGCGCGAGAACAGCGACATCACCTGCGCCGCAAGCGCCACGGCGCTCTGCCCGGGCCCGCCGGCGAGGAAGAACACGGGGTCGGCGAGCTTGCGCCGCGCCATCGCCGGCACAACGACGTATTTGATCTCCAGCGTGCCGCGCCCGGCATGCTCGGGATCGAGCGGCCGCTGGACGCTGCCGCACAGCACGCCGTTGCGAATGCCGGCGACGTGGCACTCGGTCGGCGCTGGTGTCGCATCGGCCGCGACGGCCGTCTCCGCAGCCATGCACACCGCCGCGACCACCGCCGCGGCCAGAGTCCGCACGGCGCTCTCCGTCATTCGCCCAGGGTGCGCTTCAGCTCGCCATTCGCGATCAGCGCTTCGATTTCCTGCGCACCGCCAACCAGCGTGCCCTTGACGAAAACCATCGGAAGGGTCGGCCAGCCGGTCCACATCTTGAGCGCATTGCGCCTTCGCCACGCCTTGAAATAGCTGCCGAATTCGAGGTACTGGTGGGCCACGCCGGCGCCGGCAAGGGCCTTGCGCGCACGCCTCACGAACGGGTTGCCGGCCATGCCGATGACGAGCACGGCATTCGACGTCGCCGCCGCCTGTACGTTGTGAACGATGTCGGCGTTCGAGGTCGCGATCTTTTCGCGGATCGCGGGGTGCAGGCGAGCTTCTTCGAGGACGGTTCGGGGCATGGCGGATCTCAACCGGGTGCGGGTGGCGGCGACCATACCATCGCCGCGAAGACCGCTTCAGGCGGCGAGGACACCTCCCTCGAAATCGCTCACGGCCCGCTGCGACTCGGCCGTCGTGTTCATCACGAACGGGCCGTACTGGGCGATCGCTTCCCCGAGCGGGCGGCCCGCGACGAGCAGCACGCGCGCCGGCGAGTAGTCGGCCGCGGCGTCACTGCCGAAGGCGTCGAGCATGAGAAAAGGGTCGAATCGCTGCTGCAATGACTGGATCAGGACGCGCGTAAGTTTTACGCCGTCGCCATCGGAAGTAGGCTGACCGCGAACGATGCGTTCGACGCCGCGCCAGCGAAACCGGGTGGAAGCAGAAGTATTCATGCGGTCAATGTAGCGACCACCCCGCGCGACGCAACCCCCCACGGGTTCGCACGCGGCGTTGAAGGTCCTCGAATGCGCGCGTTGCGCAGGCGCGGTGTAATACCTGCCTCACCGCTTTCGACTCCACACACCATGAAGCTTTACTACAGCCCGGGCGCCTGTTCGCTCTCGCCGCACATCGTCCTGCTCGAAGCAGGCCTTGCATTCGAACCGGTGCTCGCCAGCACCCAGTCGCACAAGCTGCAGGACGGCACCGATTACTACACGATCAATCCCAAGGGCTACGTGCCGCTGCTCGAGTTGGACAACGGCGAGCGCTTGAGCGAAGGCCCGGCCATCGTCCAGTACATCGCCGACCAGGTGCCGGACAAGAAGCTGGCGCCGCCCGCCGGCACGATGGAACGCTACCGTGTCCAGGAGTGGCTCAACTTCATCACCAGCGAGCTGCACAAGGGCATCGGCGGCGTCTTCAACCCGGCGATGCCGGAAGAAGCCAAGGTACTGATGCGCGCCAAGGCGCTCGACCGGCTGAAGTACGTCGATGCCCAACTCGAAGGCAAGCAATACCTGATGGGCGACGCCTTCACGGTACCCGACGCCTACCTGTTCACGGTGACGAGTTGGACGAAGCACACGGGCATCGACATTTCGGCCCTCAAGAACCTCGGCGCGTTCATGGCGCGCATGGCGGCACGCCCGGCGGTGCACGCGGCGCTCAAGGCCGAAGGGCTGCTGAAGTAGACGCCGCGATGCGAAGTCTCGCGTTGCTGCTGCTCGCCGCCGTGGCGGTGCCGGTATCGGTCGCCGCCCCGGCGCCGGGGCGCTACGAGGCTACGCTGTGCGTCACGACCTCGGCCTCGGCTCCGCCCGGCTGCGGGCCCGCCGAGTTCGAAATCCTTTCCGCCGCGCGGGTACAGGTACGCGTGGCCGACGTTGTCTATCGCCTGCACCTGCGCCCAGCCCAGGTCGATGTGTCGACCATGCACGGCGCGATGGAGATCGACGAGTTCAGCGCCCAGTACGAGTGGCAGGGCGACGTGCTGAGCTTCGTCGATGTGAAGAAGAGAGCACGGTACGAAGTGAGGACGGGGCCGCGTCTGCGTTCTCAGCGCTAGCGCTCGCCAGGTTCTGGCACACAAGCTCAGCGCAGGTGGGCAGCCGCCAGCAAGGCCCGCGTGTAGGGCTCGCGGGGCGCTTCGAACAGCGCCTGCGCTTCGCCTTCTTCGACAACCGCCCCGTCCTTCATCACCATCACCCGGTGCGACATCGCGCGCACGACGGCGAGGTCATGGCTGATGAAGAGGTAGCTCATGCCGTAGCGGCGCTGCAGGTCGGCGAGCAGGGCGAGCACCTGCTGCTGGACCGAGACGTCGAGGGCCGAGGTCGGTTCGTCGAGCACCAGGATTTCGGGGCGCAGGACGACCGCGCGGGCGATCGCGATGCGCTGGCGCTGGCCGCCGGAGAACTCGTGCGGATAGCGGTCGAGCACGTCGCTCATGCCGCTCGCGGCGCCGAGGCCGACCTCGTCGAGCATCTGCGCGACGAGCGCCTCCCGCTCGGCGCGGTCGAGCTCGGGCCGATGCAATTCCAGCCCCTCCCCGACGATGCGGCCGACGGTCATGCGTGGACTGAGCGATCCGAACGGATCCTGGAACACCACCTGCATGCGGCGCCGCAACGTCTTGCGCGCGTCGGCATCGGTGGTGTCGAGCAGCTTGCCATCGAGCGCGATGCTGCCCTCCGCCATCGGCTGCAGGGCGAGCAAGGCCATGCCGAGCGTCGTCTTGCCCGAGCCCGATTCGCCGACGATTCCGAGCGTCTCGCCTCGGCGCAGCGCCAGCGTCGCGTCACGAACGGCATCGAAGCCGCGCGTGCGAAACCAGCCGACCGGGATGGCGAAGCTGACCCGGATGCCTCTGGCTTCGACGATCCGCGGCGCGTCGGCGGCGATCGCCTGCACAAGGCGGCGCGGCCGGCTCGCGAGCAGCCTCTTCGTGTACGCGTGCTGCGGCTCGGCAAAGACCTGCTCGGTCGGCCCGCTCTCGACCAGGCGGCCGCGCTCCATGACGCCGACCCGGTGCGTGAAGCGGCGCACGAGGTTCAGGTCATGCGTGATGAAGAGCAGCGCCATGCCCATCTCGGCCTGCAAGGCGTCGAGCAGGGCCAGGATCTGCGCCTGGA
Organism: Burkholderiales bacterium; assembly: GCA_043725065.1. GTDB lineage: Bacteria > Pseudomonadota > Gammaproteobacteria > Burkholderiales > Burkholderiaceae_C > Schlegelella_A. The sequence continues at coordinate 3,999 of JAYSMB010000665.1, read as the reverse complement.
TCGTCACGTCGAGAGCGGTGGTGGGCTCGTCGGCGATCAGCAGCTTGGGCCGGCCAGCCAGCGCCATCGCGATCATCGCCCGCTGCCGCTGCCCGCCGGAAAGCTGATGCGGGTACGCGTCGACACGACGCGCCGGCTCGGGGATGCCGGTCCTGACCAGCAGTTCGATTGCGCGCCCGCGTGCTTCGCGGTGGCCGAGTCCGGAGTGCAGGGTCAGCACCTCGCCGATCTGCGCGCCGACCGTCTGCAGCGGGTTGAGCGCGGTCATCGGCTCCTGGAAGATCATCGCGATCTCGCCGCCGCGCACCGCGCGCAGCTCGCGCTCGGAGGCCTGCAACAGATCCGCGCCGGCAAAGCGGATCGCACCGCTGGTCACGGCCCCATCGACGAGCCCGAGCACCGACAGCGCGGTGATCGACTTGCCCGAACCCGATTCGCCGACGAGCGCGAATTTCTCGCCGCCGGCGATCTCGAACGACACGTCGTCGACGACCGGCGTCGCGCCGAAGCGAACGGTGAGATGCTCGACCGAGAGCAGCCCCGTCATGCGCGAGAGCGGCCCGATGCGCTGGATGCGGTCGACACCGGCGTCGCCGGCGTCAGGCACTCGCCTTCGGCGCGGCGGTGAGAAGGCCGCCGCAGGTCGCACGCTCCGTCTCCGGTCGCTCGTTTTCGGCGCACAGTGTCACGAGCTCGCCGCGCAGGCGCGCCATCGTCGCGCCATGCGCACTGCCCTTGCTCCAGGCCTGCAACTTGTTGCCCACCTTCCGAAGCGCGCGGCCGCTGCGCTGATAGAAGGCGTCGGGCTGGGTCGCCGCTTCGCGCCAGAGCTGGACCGTCGTCGCTTCGATCGCCGCCTCGTCAGCGGGCGAGAGTTCGACCAGCGCATTGATGTAGCTCGCGCCCCATTGCAGTCGGGTGGCCGGACCCTCGCTCTTCTCGAAGGCCTCGCGATACCAGCGCAGCGCCTCGGCCTTGTCGCCGCGTTTCTTCGCGTTGCTCGCCAGCTCGGACATCAGGTAGTAGGGCGAATGGCTTTTGGCGAGGTTGGCCTTAAGCAAGGTGTCCGATTCGTTCGACAGGCCGGACCGCTCGAGCAGGTAGGCAGCGGCGGTGATGACGGCCTGGCGCTCGTAGCCGTCGGTGATCTCGCGGTCGGCACGGGCGGCCTGCTCGCGGACGTCGGCGATCAGGGAGTCGGGCAAATGCGGCACGGGCGCGGCCTTCGCGCTTGCGCCAGCATCGCCGTCCGCAAGATCGATACGCGCAAGATCGACGCGTGCGACCAGGGCCTGCATCCGGTCAGCCCGCGAGAGCGTCGTGTCGGCTTCCAGGCGCCGCAGCGCGGTGTCGAATGCGACAAGCAACTTTTGTCGTTCGGGCGATGACTTTGCTGCAAGCGCGCGAACGATCTCGGCCGCCGCATTCATAAGCAGATCGGTCTGCTCGCGCGCCGCCCCTGGGTCGCCAAGGAGGGCAAGCACGGCGGGCGCGGCAGCCTGATCGGCCTTGGCGGGAGTCTTGGCGTCACGCGCGGCCAGCGCCTTGAGGCGAAACCGCATCGCCGTCGCCGACTGCTCGGCGGGGCAGGCGGCGGCGAGTCGGGCCAGCGTCGGCGCGACCTGGTCCTTGCCGAGCAGTTGTCGCTGGTCGGTGTCCCACGAATAAAAGGCGAGCAGGCGCCAATCGTTGGCCTTCAGGTCGGCGCCACCGGCGAGCGCGTCGGCGAGTACAGCCTTGACCGGGCGCGCCGCGTTCATGCCGAGGTTGAGCACTTCGGTGTAGCGCGACGGGTCGACTTCGCCGGGCAGGCGCGTCACTTCCTCGCCGTTCGGGCTGAACAGGAGCATGGTCGGATAGCCGCTGACGCGAAAGCGCGTGCCGAGTTTTTGCGCGCCCGGGCTGTCGCCGTCGATGTAGACGGGAACGAAGGCCCGCGAGCGCTCGATGAAGTCCCGCCGGTTGAAGAGCGTGGCCTTGACCTGGTTGCACGGCGGGCACCACTTTGCGCCCCAGTAGACGAACACAGGCTTGGTTTCGGCGCGCGCGGTGGCGAAAGCGGCGTCGACATCGGCGTCGCTCGCCGCCTGCTGCCAGGCGATGCCGGTGTCGGCGTGGTCGGGGACGGCGAGCGCGCTGACCGCCATCGGCGTCGTCGCGACGACCGGCGGCTTCGCGGCGCTTTCGTCAGGCGTGTCGCCACCTTTCGAGCACGCGGCAAGCGTGGCGGCGAGCACGATCGCGACGGCGAATGAGGGATTCGGTTTCATCGCTACTCCGAGACAGTTCTCGATCATCGCGCAATCAATCGACCGGTGCCGGCGCCTCACGCACCGGATCGCGGGGCGAAGAGCCGAACTGGGCCAACGCGACGCCGGCCAGCGTGAGTGCGGCACCGGCGATCTTGACGGCGGAGTAGCGCTCGCCGGTCACCGCCCAGGCGACGAGGCCGGCCACCGGCGGCATCAGGTACATGAGCGGCGCGGTGCGGGCGACGCCGCGCACGGCGTTGATCCAGCCCCAGGCCAGCCAGCCGAGAAAGGCCGAGACGATGACGGCATAGAAGGTGCCGGCCCAGGTCGCCCATCCCACTTCGCCCCAGGCCACGGCCAGGCCGGCGGGCAGGCTGAGCAGCACGACCGGGCCGCTGCCGAACAGCACGGCATAGGTCATCACCGTCACACCACCAAGCCGTTCAATCAAGGGCTTGGCGGCGACCGTGTAGTACGAAAAGAACGAAGAAGCGACGAGCAGCACCAGGTCGCCGCCGCCGGCTTGCCAGTGGCCGCCGAACAGCTTGTCGGACATGAATGCGAGCACGCCGAGGCAGGCCACGGCCACGCCGGCGATCTGCCCGCGCGTCAGTTGCTCGAGGCCGTGCCAGTGCAGGATGAACAGCGTGAAGATCGGCCCGCAGGCCAGGATCAGCGAGCTTGAGAATGCTGTCGACCAGTAGATGCCATAGGTGACCAGGCCGACGTGCAGCAAGTGGCCGATCAGGCCGAGCCGGAGCAGCGCGAACGCGTCGGCGCGCGAGACGCGCGGCCAATGGCGGCCATAGCGCGAGCACAAAAGCATGGCGGCGGCGACCGGCATGGTCAGGTAGCGAACGAACAGAAACCCGCCGGGCGAAAGCGCCTGGAACACGGCCTTTTGCACCGTGAAGTTCGCGCCCCAGAGGACGATCAGCACCAACGCGACCCAGAGCGCATGGCGCGCCCCGCGAGCCTGGCGCGCGACGGCATCGTCGATCGATTCGGCAGGGACGACGGCGGCCAAGGGCATCGTCAGTCAGGCGAGGCGTCGCCGAGCGCGCCCTGCGCTTCGTCGAAGCGCCAGCCCTCCACCGGCGTGGCGCGAGCCAGCGCCATCCACAAGGGAAAACTCATGCGCACCGGAAGCCTCGGCGCCGGGCGAGCGACTTCGAGGCGGGCATCGTCGGCGACGAGTACACCGCATTCGGCCGGGATCTCGTCGGGCTCGGCGATGCCGCTCCTGATCGCGTACCAGCACTCGCCGCCAAGCTGCAGATAGGCCTCGCGCTTACTGACGCGGCGCAGGTCGGCAAGCAGGTCGGAGCGGCGCACCTTCACTTCGTGGATGATCGGTTCGAGGTAGGCCTCGACCGTCGTGTGGCGGACCGAGAACACGTCGGGCATCGCGATCTGCCATTGCTCGCCGACCCGGGCCCGCACCGCCAGGCCACGCCAGGCGAGCCGGCCGGCGCGTGTCATTTCGCGTGCGACGCGTTCGACCAGCTGCTCGTGCGCGTCGCGTTTGCCGCGGTTCTTCGCCAGTGTCTCGGCGAGCACCGCGATGCCGGCATCGCTGACGCGGAGCAACTCGTGGCCGAGCAGGCCGCGCTCGCGCACCAGCAGGCCGGCGGCGATGAACTCGATCTCGACCGCATCCTGGCAGGGCCAGCCGGCGGAGCGGTAGACATCGCGCAAGCGGCGCCGATGCACGACACCGATCGCGATGAGAGACCCGTCAGGAAAG
>JAYSMB010000664.1:0-2048 GCA_043725065.1 Burkholderiales bacterium | reverse complement strand
GATGCGCATGATTCCCGACGAAGAGCGCAAAGCCTTCGTCGAGCTCACGCACAACGCGATCGAGCGCAGCACCGTGCTGGCGACCGACGTTCCTGCGCGCCTGGCCGACGGCCGGCAGCGGATCGTCCACCTCGAGGCCGAGCCCGAGTTCAACAAACACGGCAACCTGGTCGGCTACACCGGCATCGTCCAGGACGTGACCGACCGGCGCCTGGCCGAAGACCGGATCCGCCACCTTGCCAACTTCGACACGCTCACCGGCCTGCCGAACCGGCGCCAGCTGATCTGGCGCGCCGAGCGGGCGCTCGAGCACGGGCGACGGCTCAACCACCAGGTCGCGCTGCTGCTGATCGATCTCGATCGCTTCAAGGTCGTCAACGACACGCTCGGCCATGGCGCCGGCGATGAGTTGCTGGTCGAAGTGGCGCGGCGACTGCGTTCGTGCGTACGCCACTCCGACCAGGTGCTCGAAAGCTCGCTCGAGACCGTGGGCGTGCGTTCGCACCGCACGCTCGAAGCGGTCGGCCGGCTCGGCGGCGACGAGTTCGTCGCCTTGCTGCCCGAAGTGACCGACGAGCGCGACGCAGAACGCGTCGCCGAGCGCATCCTCGAAGCGATGCGCCAGCCGACCACGATCGGCATGCAGGACTGCTTCGTGACCGCCAGCGTCGGCATCGCGATTTTTCCGCGCGACGGCGTGAGCGTCGCCGACCTGCTGCGAAATTCCGACGTCGCGATGTACTCGGTGAAGTCGGCGGGCCGCAATTCCTCATCGATGTATCGGCCCAGCCTGTCGGGCAAGGGCCGCGAAAAGCTCGAGCTCGAAAGCGCCCTGCACAAGGCGATCGAGCGCGGCGAACTGGTGCTCCACTACCAGCCCAAGATCGACGTGCGCGGCGCCCGCATGGTCGGCGCCGAAGCGCTGATGCGCTGGCGCCGGCAAGGCGTGCTGGTGCCGCCGGGCGACTTCATCCCGCTGGCCGAAGAGACCGGCCTGATCATTCCGATCTCCGAGTGGGCGATCCGCGAGACGGCGCGCCAGGCGCGCATCTGGCAGGACAACTTCGGCTTTGCCGACTCGATCGCGGTCAACCTGCCGAGCCGGATGTTCGAACGCACCGACCTGGTCGAGTACATCCACAACGCCGTCACGACCTACGGTGTGCCGCACCACGCGATCGAGCTCGAGATTACCGAGACAGGCCTGATGAAGGATCTGCAGAACGTGATCCCGGCCCTGCACCGGCTCAACGAGATCGGCGTCGAGATCTCGATCGACGACTTCGGCACCGGCTATTCGTCGCTCGCCTATCTCACGACCTTGCCGATCAGCGAGCTGAAGATCGACCGCAGTTTCGTGCGCGATCTCGGCATGACGCCGCAAAGCTCGGCCGTGGTCACCGCCATCATTGCGCTGGCCCGTTCGCTCGGCCTGCGCGTGATCGCCGAAGGCGTGGAGAACCTGCGTCAGATGGAGGCGCTGCATCGGCTCGGCTGCGGAATCATGCAGGGCTTCTTGTTCAGCAAGCCTCAGCCGCCCGAAGACATCGAAGAGTGGCTGCAGCAGACCGTGCTGCCGAAGAAGGCGCCCTGGATCGGCAAGGCCGGCAGCGACGACGCGCCGGAACCGCCGCAAGCGACGCGAACCCGCGTCGCGCGCATCAAACCTGTTGCCTGATCCATAGGAGACGCCGTGGACGTGACACGCCCCGCACCCCTTTCTCGAACCGGCGGCGACCTGCCCGCGGCGCAGATCGCCAAGGCCGCGTTTCGCCGCCTGGCCATCGAACGACTCGAGCCGACACCCGAGAACTACGAGCGCGCCTGGCGCCATGAGTCCGGGGACACGTCAGCGCCCGGTGACGCGCTGGCGACGCTGATCGACCGGATCGTTCGCGGAGTCGAACGCGGCGGCCGCAACTGGACGATTGCGCGCCGCAAGGAAGGCATGCAGCGCGTGCTGGCGGGCAGCCGCGGCGACCCACGCCGCTTGCAGCAGCGCCTGGCCCAACTGGTCAACAGCTGGGACAGCGACACCGCGGCGACCG
>JAYSMB010000663.1:0-9364 GCA_043725065.1 Burkholderiales bacterium | reverse complement strand
GTGGGCGCCACGCTGATCGGCTCGCCTAGAATACGCAGCGACGGGCCTCCCCGCATGGAAGCGCGGCCAACCGGGTCAGGTCGGGAACGAAGCAGCCCTAACCGTTGCGACCAGTGCCGGGGTCGGGCTCGTCACCTCTACGCCATTGCGACCAGTGCCGGGGTCGGGCTCGTCACCTCTACGCCATTGCGACCAGTGCCGGGGTCGGGCTCGTCACCCCTACGATGCCGCCGGTGCGCCTGCATCGGCTTTCGCGGCTTCGGGGTCGACCGTGCCGTTCTTCGCCGCCACCTCAGCGCCTTCCGCTTCGCTTTGATCCGACGGTGAAGCGCCGCCTTTGCGCAACATCTCGCGCGCTTCGTGCAGGGCATCGACGAGCGAGCGCGTGTTGATGCGCAGGACTCGCGCATAGCGCTGCGCGACGACGCCGAGCGCTGCAGAAATCTTTTGCGGCGGCAGGTGGCTGACGATGTCGACCGCTTCGTTCGCGGCACTGGCTACGAGGCGCAGCACGTCAGGATCGCCGTCGGGCTTGCGCACCGGCGCGTCGATCGGCAGACGCCGGATCATGTGCAGGATTTCGTCGCCCAGGCCCCATTGGCGGGCGACCGCACTACCGAACGATTCGACGTCGACGCCGAGCACTGCGAAACCGGCGCCCTCCTCGTCGAGACCGGGCTGCTCATGGCCGTCGCCCCGACTGCCCGAAAGCGCGGGCCGCATAAGTTGCTGGATCTGCTCGGCTTCATCGGCGAAGTGGTATCGCAGCATGAGCCGGCCGAGGTTCTGCATCGCGGCAATCAGGTACACGACCTCGCCGTCGTAGCCCGCCGGGCGCAGCGCCTGCGCGGTGTGCCCGGCGAGGCGAACCTTGTCGATCGCGGCAAGCAACGCCTTGGCTCCCAGCTCATCGAGCGGGCCAGGCCAGGCGCGCAGGGTGTTTGCCGCCTGACGCACGCCGTTGACGCCGATCAGCGCGACCACGCGGCGCAAGGTCAGCACCGGCCCGTTGCCGGAAATCTGCGTGCCCTGCACTTGCGCCGTGTTCAAGGTGCGCAAAAGCTCAAGCGACAGCGCCAGGTCGGGCAGCAGATGAAGTGCGATCTCGTCGGTACGCTGACTCTCGATGGCGGTGGTCCGCCGCACCCGGCCGGCGAGACCGGGCAAGGCCGGAAGATGGCCGACGGTTCGCATGCGGTCGAGCAGCAAGGCGACCGGGCCGCCGTCGTCTTCGGAGACGGCTTCACGCCAGCCGTTCAAAGCGCCGAGGAAGGTGCGCGCATTGCGATAGCGCAGCCGCTCCTGGCCGGCGGTGCTGCGATTGACGATCGCGCGCAAGGCCTCCGGTATCGGCTGCGGCGTGGTCCACGGCAGGCGCACGAATTCGCGGCCGCGCGGCGCCATCCGGTCAATGACTCTGCCGGTGTCGGCCACGCCGAGCGCCGGTTCGCCGGCCAGCAGGCGATGCAGGATCACGCCGCAGGCAAGCACGTCGCGCTCGGCGGCGGCGCGCTGCACGCGCAGGGTCGAGGGGTCGAGCGGCATCGCACGATCGTTGTCCCGGAGCCGACCCGGAGTGGCCCGCGGCCCGGCCTCGTGCGCGGCACCGAGCGCCATCACGCTGGCCTGGCCGCGATCGTTGATCAGGATGCAATGGAATTGCGGGTCGAGGTGAGCCGCGCCTGCGTCGTGGGCGAAGGCGAGGCCGCGCAGCACGCTCTCCATCCAGATCGCGGCGTCGGCGATCGCCGCCCGCGGGTGCTCGGCGATCCATTCGTCGAGGGTCACGCCGGCACGCCGCTCGACAGCGACGAAAGGCCATTGTTCGTGGACGCCGCACTCGAGAACGCGGGCCAGGCCCGGATGGTCGAGCCGCGCCGCGCGACGCACCGTGACGAGCCAATCGGCGATCGCCGTCGCGCCTGCCGGCGCGACGCGCGGCATGGTGAGCATCGCATCGCCGCCGTTGCGCGAGTCGTGGGCCAGCCAGGTCATGGTCGCGTCGCTTTTGCCAAGCAGGCGACGCAACTCGAAACGGCCGAACGCGCGCGCCGGCGTCGGTGACGCGGGTGCGGTGGCGTGGGCAGCGGCAGGCGGCATCGTGATGAAACGAGGTTGCCCGATTGGAACGCGGGCGCAGGTCGGCGAACCGTCGATCAAAGCCGGGTTCGTCCACTTTCTCTCGCTCGCTCGCGCGCGTCAGACGATTTCGACGACCCGCCCGTCTCCGGTGATGAAAGCGCAGCGCACCGCATGGCCCGGTTGCGCGGCGCGCACCGCCTCGCGGTAGGCCAGCAACTGTTGTCGATACGGAGCGAGCGCCTCCGGATCGTGGCGGAGTTTGTAGTCGAGCACCCACCAGACGGTGCTGTCGCCCTCATCCACGTGCACCAGGCGATCGATTCGACGCACCTCGCCAGCGACGCTCACCGCCACTTCGTTGCCGCTCCAGAGAATCCGCGGGCCGGCGAAGAAACGCGCACCCTCGAGGTGCTCGAAGATCGCTCGGGCGTGCCGCAGCACCGGCACGGCCGCGACACCGAATTCACGCGCCGCGGCCAGTGCCAGTGCCTCGATCGAGCTTGCGTTCGAATCCTGCGCAGCCCATTCGAGAACGCGATGTACGGCGCGGCCGAGCGGCGCGGCGCCTGCTTGCCACCCGTCGTCGGGATGAGCAGCCGCGGGCTGCGGATCCGGCTTCGGTGGGGTCGTGTTCGTCGTGGCCCGCGTGCGTTGCGGCAGAACCTTGAGCGTGGCGGCACTGCGCTCGGCCGCGGGCCGTGTGGCGCGCGCCTCTTCCCTCCCCGTGGTCACGGCAGGAGCGACGATCACGAACGGCGCGACGCGCTGCCACCACGTCTTCGCCAGCGGCGCCAGGAAGGGCTCGGTAGCGCTGAACAAGAGGCGCCGTTTGGCGCGTGTCATCGCGACATAAAGGCCGTTGAGCTCCTCACGCTCTCGTGCTTGCATCTCGCTCTCGAGCAGTGGCCGCAGCGACGCCGGACAACGTGATTCTGAGTGGACGAACGCACATCGCCTCGGCCGCTCGGCCTCGACCGGCCACTCGACGAGCAAGGTCGTGGTCTCGGTAGCTTGACGCTCGGGGTCGGCGTCGGTGACGAAGACACATTCGGCTTCGAGCCCTTTGGCGCCGTGGATCGTCAGCAGGCGCACCGCGTCGGTACGCACCGGCGGCGCGCTCTTGACGGCGCGACGCTTCAGCGCACGAACGAAGCCGTAGGGCGTCGCGTAGCGTCCGCCGTCAAGAAGCAGCGCCTGCGCGAGCACCGCATCGATCGCGTCGAGCGCGAGAGCGCGCTGCTCGGCCGGGACGACGGCGACCGTTCGCTCGCGCACTTCGCCCTCGTGGACGATGCGGTCGAGGAGGTCATGCGGAGGCAAGCTTTCGGCGAGCAGACGCCAGCGCCGCAGGAGCTCGCGGGCGCGCGCCAGTGCCGGGCTCGGCGACTTGAGCCCGCCGAGGGCGCGCCACCAGTCGCGGTGCTCGCCGGCCTGGGCCGCGGCCGAGAGCTCGAGCAGATCGGCGTCGCTCGCGCCGAACACGGGACTGCGCAGCGCGCGCGCCAGCGAGAGACGATGCGCGGGCGAGACGATCGCGTCGACAACGGCGATCAGGTCCTGTGCTTCGGGCGTCGACGCGAGCGCCGTGTCCTCGACCGCGGAGTGGGCGATGTGCTCGCGCTGCAAGGCGGTGGCGACGAGACGCAGTGTTTCGCGCTTGCGGCAGAGAACGAAGACTTCGCCGGGCGGCATGCCATCGGCGATCGCGGTGCTGATCGCGATCGCTACCGCGGCTGCTTCGCGCTCGCGCAGCACGATCTCGGGCTCGAGGCGAGGGACTGTGAGGCTGTCGCGCCAGACCGGCGGGTGAGCCGGGTCGGGGCGTTCGATCTTGCGGTCGCGCGCGGTTCGCGGCAAGGCCTCGACCGATCCGCCGGCCTCGGCCGGCAACTCGGTCGTGTGCGGGCGGAACTCGCTGAACGACCCGTCTTCGACCGCGGCCGAGAACACGGCGTTGATCGCGGCGATCACCCCTGGCGCGTTGCGGCGCGTGTGGTCGCAGGCCAGCACGGTGCCGTCCAGTCCTTCACGGAGGAAGCGCGCGGCCGCGCCAAAGACGCGCGGCTCGGCGCCGCGAAAGCGATAGATGCTCTGCTTGGGATCGCCGACGAGGAAGACGCCGGGAGGCTTTTGCCCGCTCGCCCCGCCGCCGGCGCCGGCGTAGCCGTCGAGCCAGGCGTGCAGCGCGTGCCACTGCAACGGACTGGTGTCCTGGAACTCGTCGATCAGCAGGTGGCGAATGCGCGCGTCGAGACGTTCCTGGACCCAACCCGACAGCTCGTTGTCGCGCAACAGGGCGAGCGCGCAGCGCTCCAGGTCGGCCATGTCGGCGTAGCCGCGAGCCCGCTTGTAGTCGGCAAACGCCACAAGCAGGGCGCGCGTCAGTCGCACCATGCGCTGGTGCTCGATGCGTGCGTCGTGCTGCTGAATCTGCGCCGCGACGTGCTCGAGCGCCTGCTGCACTTCGACCAGACTGGCGGAGCCCTTGCCGAGCACGCGCGGCGCGTCGCCCTTCGTGAACAGTGCTTTCCAGGCGAGGTCGAAGCGCTGCATCGGATCAGCCGCATCCAGGGAGGCGACGAGACCGGTCGCCGCGTCCTGGGCGACCTTGCCGCCGACGCCGAGTTCGATCGCCAGCGTGCGCAAGCGCTCGTACCACGCCTTGCCGCCAAGGGGCTCGGCGGGATGCGCGAAGCCGGCGAGTTCTGGCCACTGCGCCGCGGCCGCGACGACGCTGTCGTCGAGCACCCCGGCCTCGTCGGCAAGTTCGAACTCGACGCGACGTTTCCAGCCCGCGTCGAGCCAGCGGCGCAGCTGGTAGCGACCGCGTTCGGCGGTCAGCGCCGAATAGTCGGCGCGCAGCGCGGGATCGCGCAACACGGCGGCGTAGAAAGCGCGCATCACGGCCGGGCGATGGTCGTCGAGGTCTTCGATCAACTCCATCTCGGGCGCCAGGCCGAGGCGATCGAGCAGCGCCAACGGCGCGGCGCGCAGGAGTTGCGAGAACCAGGCGTGAAAGGTGCGGATCTCGATCGGCCGGCCGGCGGCGAGGACGCGGCCGTGCAGCTCGCCCAGCAGCGGCGCCAGCGTCTCGGCGCGGGCCGAGGCGACACCGCGCTCCACGAGCGCCGCAACGCGCTGGGCGTGCGTCGAACGCGGCGTCGAATAGCTCGCCAGCCATTCGTTCAAGCGCTGGCGCATTTCGCCCGCTGCCGCGCGTGTGAAGGTGATGGCGAGGATCTCGTGCGGCGCGGCGCCATCGAGCAAGGCGCGCAGCATGCGCGAGACCAGCATCCAGGTTTTGCCCGATCCGGCGCAGGCCTCGACCGCGCAACTGCGCGCCGGATCGCAGGCGGCGGCGTAGAAGGCCTCGCGGCTGGCCGGCGCGCCGTCGATGCGAAATGCCGGCGCCGTCATTCCGCCTTCCCTTCCTCGCGCGAGATGGCGACCGGAGCCAGCGACCAGTGGTCGCGTCGACACAGTCCTCGCGCCTCGCAGTAGTCGCACGCCGAACCCTCGCCCAGCGGTGGCATGGCGGCGCCTTCGCGCAGACGATGCAGCTCGTCGGCGATTCCCGCGACGAGCACCTTCGCGCTCTCCGCAACACTGGTGTGTTCGAACTCCTCGAGGCCGCGCGTCGCGTCGAGCGCGAGGTACGAGGCCTTGAGCGGCAGATCGCTGCCGTCGCCCACGAGCGCGGCGTAGAAGGCGAGCTGGGTGTCCTCGTAGCGGTCACGTACGTCGGCCTTGAGCTTGCCGGCGCTGCCGGTCTTGTAGTCGATCAGCTCCAGGCTTTTGCCGCCGTCGAGCCTGTCGATGCGATCGATGCGCCCGTACAACTCCACCCCGCCGAGTTCGGGCGGCGAAGCGCTGAGTTCGACTTCGCCGCGCTGCCACGCGGCGCCGCGCCGCTCCCGCTCGTGCAGCCACGCGACATAGCGCGGTGCGAGCACCGCGAACGATGCGCTGAACGGCAGGAAACCGGCTTCGTCGAGACCCTGGGCTTCAAGGCTTGCGGCGCCGAGTGCGAGCAGGCGTGCCGTCTCCACTTCGTCGCTCGTGTCGCCCTCCGCTTCTCGATCGAGATGGAATTCGTGCAGCACGCCGTGCAGCCAACCGCCGTAATCGCGCTTCTCGATTTCCGGGTCGAGCTCGTCAGCCTCACGCAGGCCGAGGACACTGCGTGAGAAGAAGCGATAGGGGCAAGCGCGCAACGCTTCGAACGCGCTTGCCGAAAGGCGTTGCGGCAGTCGCGCCGCCGGTACCGACGGGGCGGTCGGCGCGATCGGCCGCGGCTCGATCGCGAGCTCGACGCGCGGGTCGCTCCAGGGGCGCAAGTCGGCCCCTCGCTCGGCCAAGCTGAGCGCGAGGCGCTCGACGAACGCGCTGTCGCCGAGTGGATCGGCGCCGTCGGCGCGCCGGCGCAGCAAGCTCACTCGCGGCAGACGCAGGACCTGCGCGAACGCGAGCAGGTCGGCGTCGCGCTGCTCGGCCGGCCCGGACAGGCCGAGCGCTTCGGCGAGGGCGCGCGGCAACAGCGAATCGGTGCCGGCCATCGCGCCGAGCTGGCGATCGTCGGCCCCGGGCAGGACGACCGCGGCGAACGGGCGCAGCATGGCGCGCGCCAGCGGCGTGATGACGACATCGATGGGCAGCGGCGTGCCGTCCGGGTCGAGCGGATCGGGCGGAAGGAAGGTCTCGCGCTCGAGCACGTCGCCGGCCCAGCGCGTGAAATCGGCGAGCAGCATCGGCTCGAGGTCGCTGGTCAGACTTTGCCGCCGCGCGGGCTCGAACGGAGGATCGACGCCGAGAGCGGAAAGCGCCTGGCGGCCGGCTGCGTCGTCGCGCAAGCGTTGCAAGGAACCGGTGCGATCCAAGGCAGTGGCGAAAGTGTCGAGCCAGCCGACCAGGGTGCGCCGCGACGTGGCCGAAAAGGCTTCGAGGATGCCGGCAGCGTCGTCGCGCAAGGCCGCCGCATGGGCGTCGAGGTCGAGCCTGGCCAGGCCCTGCGCCTCGGACACCTGAGCCCGTCGACATGCCGCTTCGAGCGAGGCCAGCGCGTCGCCGCGGCCCGCGGCGAATGGGGCCGACTTCAACCAGTCGAGCCAGGCATCGGCCGTCGCGTCGTGGCGAGCGGCGACGAGCACGGCCATCGCGCTTGCGCCGGCACGCGTCGTCGAGAGCTTCCAGCCGGTCTCGTCGCTCACGGCGACGCCGCTTCGCTCGAGCAGGGCACGGATGCGTCGCACGAGGACACGATCCTGGGCGATCAGGGCCACCGGTCGCGCACCTTGCTCGAGCTCGGCGATGACCTGCGCGGCGGCAGCCGAAGCTTCGTCTTCGAAGCCGTCGCACACGGCGAAGGTGGGTGCGTCTTCGGTCGCGATCTCGAGAAATGGGTCGGCCAGCGAAGCATCGGCGTCGATCACGAGCGTCGCAACGGCGGCCCGTTCGAGCAGACACATCGTGAGCCGATCCGCGCCGCCTGCGACCACCGACACCCATGCGGCCGGCTCGATCGCAAACAATCGATCGGTCGCCGGTGCCGCCGACTGCGCAGCCCATTCGATGGCGATCCGGGCGAGCAGCCGCTCCTTGCCGTCCGGACCGCCGAGCGAGCGAACCCCTTCGCTCGCCTTTTCCCACCAGGCGCCCCGTTCACCGGGTTCTATCGATGCCGAGGCCGCGACAAGCGCGTACGCGGCGGCCACCAAGCGCGCCGCGCCGCTCTCGAAGCCACGTGAATCGCGGCGCGACCATTCGTCGCCCCACGGTTGACGAGCGAGCGTCCGCATCGCCACCAACGTGTCGATCGCGATGCCATGCCCGATCTCGCCAGAGCCGGGGGAAGGCGGCGGGCCGAGCGATGCGGCGAGCGTACGCGTCGTCTCGACCCGGGGCAGCCAGCCGCCGGCCGAAGCGAAAGCGCGGCGCGCCGGCGCGAGCAACTGGACGAAGGGAACCAGCACGACGGTGTCGCGCAAGGCGATCTCGCGTTGGATCGTCCACTCGCGAACCTGGCGTGCGACCTTCGCCCACGGATCCGGGCGGGGCGCATCGAGGAGCAAGCCAGCTATCGTCGCCATAGGAACGCGAAAGTGATCTCCACCCCGGGAACCACGAGGCTTTATGTCAGAATCATTGTGCCCTTCGAAGCGGACCTTGCAGTCGCCGCATCGATCTCCATCTCGGGTGCAGGCACGAGGATTCCATCATGAGCAGCGAGCTGATCACCCATACGTCCGACGCTTCGTTCAACGCCGATGTCATCGAATCGGGAACGCCTGTGCTGGTCGACTACTGGGCCGAGTGGTGCGGTCCGTGCAAGATGATCGCGCCCATCCTCGATGAAGTTTCCAAGACGTACGACGGCAAGCTTCGCGTCGCCAAGATGAATGTCGACGAGAACCGGGACGTGCCGGCGAAGTACGGCATTCGCGGCATTCCGACCCTGATGTTGTTCAAGGACGGCCAGCTCGCCGCCACGAAGGTCGGCGCCCTGTCCAAGGCGCAGTTGACGGCCTTCATCGACAGTCACCTATAATCTCGGCTCATAGACAGGGAGTCCGCGTTGCCGGGCCTCCTGGCGAGACCGCAAGCCGTCGTGCGCCGGGACAGATCGCACCCGATCGACCCGTGTCAGCTTCCCGGCATCCCACGAAGCGCTAGCCGCTTCGCTTCCTGACCGCCCTCGTTCGTTCCGGTTGCGATTGACGCGACCCCCCGCAGCCGGCCGCAACGCGCCGGCGCATCGTCCCAGCAGCGCGACCCGCGTCGCCCACCCCATGCACCTCTCAGAACTGAAGCTGATCCACGTTTCCGAGCTCATCAAGATGGGCGAGGCTTTGGAGATCGAAAACGTCGCTCGCATGCGCAAGCAGGAGCTGATGTTCGCAATCATGAAAAAGCGCGCCAAGGCCGGCGAGCAGGTGTTCGGCGACGGCGTGCTCGAGGTCCTGCCCGACGGCTTCGGCTTCCTGCGCTCGCCCGACGCCAGCTACATGGCCTCGACCGACGACATCTATCTCTCGCCCAGCCAGGTGCGCCGGTTCAACCTGCACACCGGCGACATGGTCGAGGGCGAGGTCCGCGTCCCGAAAGATGGCGAACGCTACTTCGCGCTGGTCAAGGTCGACAAGATCAACAACCTCACGCCCGAGGAGAGCAAGCACAAGATCATGTTCGAGAACCTGACGCCGCTTTTTCCGAAAGAGCAGTTCAAGCTCGAGCGCGACGTCAAGTCCGAAGAGAACATCACCAGCCGCATCATCGACCTGATCGC
>JAYSMB010000662.1:0-4969 GCA_043725065.1 Burkholderiales bacterium | reverse complement strand
GCCAAGGTCGAGGCCGTCAAGGCGAGCGAGGGTTTCGCCGAGGGCGATCTTGCCGAGCAGGGTCGTGCGAAGACTCGGCGCTTCGACAAGATCAACGTGAAGGTCGATGACGGCGTGTTGCTCGTCGAGGGCGAGAAGAATGTCTCAGAGCGCGCCGAAGGCCTTGGTGGCGAGTTCACCTTCTGCACGCTCGGCGAGCCGGTCGATATCGAAAAGCTGCTCGCGGGCGAAGGGCTGCCGGCGTTCGACGCGCTCGGCGCCTGGCTCTTCTACACGGCGACCGGTGCAGCGCTGCCCGCGGTGCCCAAGGGTGCGGCGCCCTGGTACCTGGGCGAGGCCGCCGACCGCCACGTCTGGCTCGTCTACCGTCCGGACCTGGCCTTCCTGAAGTCGCCCGACGCGGCCCTGACCCTGTCGCTCGCCAAGAGCCTGCACGAGTGGAGCGCGGCCCGCCACGACGGCAAGAAGCAACTCGTCTTCGCCCCGGCCAAGTACATGAGCAACAAGCAACTGCTCGAACACGGCATCGACTACGCGCCGCTGCCGTTCGCGCTGTATCGGGAGGGCTGACGGTGTCGGAGCGCTTCGAGGAACAACGCGAACAGTTCGAGCGAGCCCTGGTGCGCATGCACGAAGTCTTGGCCGAGAACGAAACCTCGATCGTTCGCGATGCCTTGATTCAGCGATTCGAGTTCACCTTCGAGATGGCGTGGCGGTGCCTCTATCGCTATCTTCGGGACAAGGGAGAAAAGGTCGCCGAGAAGCCATGGGCCGTGTTGCCGGTGGCGTTTCAGTCGCTGCTGATCGAAGACGCCGAAGCGTGGGACAAACTGCGCGAGTACCGCAATCTCACCAGCCACACCTATCAGGAAGCGCTGGCGATCGACGTGGCCGCATTCGTTCGCGGCACGGGAATCGGCGCGTTCGACCGGTTGCGCGACAAACTTCGAACGCTATGAGCGCTTCGTCTTTCGGAATCGCGCCCACGTCCCTGAAGAAGCTGGGCGATGTATTCGGCTCGACCCCGGGTTTGGAGCGAGTGTGGATTTTCGGTTCCCGCGCGAGAGGCGACGCACGGGAAGACTCCGACATCGACATCGCCGTCGATTCGCCGGGCTGGACCCTATCGGATCAGGCCCAGCTGACGGGCCGGCTGGAAGCGCTGGGTCTGCTCTACAAGGTCGATGCAGTCTTCCTTCAGGACCGGCTCGACGCCAAGTTTCGTTCACGCATCGAGCGTGATCGCAAGCTCCTTTGGGAGCCGCGAAGGCACGCCGCCGAGGCGGCTTCATCGGGGGGCCTCACGCTCAAGAAGTTCCAGACCGAGGTGCTGGAAGCCGTGGCCCGCTACATCGATGAGTTGCGCAAGCACGAGGCGAACGCCGTCGCCGCCGTCACGACGCTGCGCACCATGGAAGGCATGGAAGAGGTCGCTCGCGAGGCGGGCGATTTCCCCAAGAAGACCTGGGCCGCGCTGAAGACTGCGGGCGCATTGCCGGCCGCGTTCGCGGCGCATCCGCATTCGAGCCGCTTCGATGGCGCGGGGCGCGCTATCCCGAACATCTGCCTGAAAGTGCCGACGGGCGGCGGCAAGACCTTGCTCGCAGCCGCCTGCGTGAGCCGCGTCTACACGAGCTACCTGAAGCGCCACACCGGCTTGGTGCTCTGGGTGGTGCCGAACGAGGCGATCTATCGGCAGACGCTGAAGTCGCTCGGCGACCGCGACCATCCGTATCGACAGATGCTCAACGTCGCCGGCGCCGGCCGCGTGAAGATTCTGGAAAAGGCTTCGCCGCTTTCGCGCCTGGATACCGACTCCCACCTGTGCGTGATGCTGCTGATGCTGCAATCGGCGGCGCGGCAGAGCAAGGAGACGCTGCGTTTCTTCCGCGACCGCGGCAACGTGCTCGGCTTTTTGCCGCGCGAAGACGACATCGAGGCGCACTGGGCTCTGCTCGAAGCCGTGCCGAATCTCGACGCTTACTCGTCGTGGGGCACGAGCAGCGAAGAGGCGCGCGCGCAGAAGGGCTCGATCGTCAAAAGCTCGCTCGGCAACGTGATGCGTCTGTTGCGGCCGATGGTCGTGATCGACGAAGGCCAGCACGCCTATACCGAGAACGCGCTGCACACGCTCGACGGCTTCAACCCGAGCTTCATGCTCGAGCTCTCGGCGACGCCGCGCATCGGCTCGGCGAAGGGGCCGGGCTCCAACATCCTCGTCGATGTGCGCGGCACCGACCTCGACGAAGCCGAGATGATCAAGCTGCCGATCCACGTCGACGTGAAAGCGTGGAGCGATTGGCAGAGCTGCCTGGGTGCGGCCGTTCACCGGCTGACGGAGCTTGCCGACGAGGCGGGAAGGATGCAGGCGGAGACGGCGCGCTACCTGCGGCCGATTCTTCTGGTGCAGGTCGAGCGGACCGGAGCGGACCTGCGCGACTCGGGCTACATCCACGCCGAAGACGCGAAGGCGCATCTGATGCAGCTCGGCTTTACCGAGGCGCAGATCGCGATCAAGACGAGCGAAAAGAACGAGTTGAAGCAGCCCGAGAACATCGACCTGCTGTCGCCCTCCTGCGAGGTGCGGGCGATCGTCACCAAGCAGGCTTTGCAGGAAGGCTGGGACTGCCCGTTCGCGTATGTGCTGTGCGCTCTGGCCGCGGGCCGCAACACGGCGGCGATGACCCAGCTCGTGGGCCGCATCCTGCGCCAGCCGCAGACCGCGAAGACCGGGCGCCCCGCTCTCGACGCGTGCTACGTGCTCTGCAACGACGCAAAGACCGCCGATGTGGTGAAGGCGATCAAGAAGTCGCTGGAGACCGAAGGCATGGGCGACCTGGCACTGAAGATCAGCGGAAAAGCCGGGGAGGCGTCGCCGGTGCGGACGGTGATTCAGAAGCGTCGCGCGCCCTTTGCCGCGCTGCGTCTGTTCCTGCCCAGAGTGACGTGGGTCGAGCATGACGGGCAACGACGGGAGCTCGTGTACGACAGCGACGTGCTGGCGCGTCTGCCATGGCATGAGTTCGATGCCGACTCGTTGGCCCACGACTGGGCGCCGGACGCCCAGGGCGGGCGGCAGCAGCACATGGAGATCGATCTGAGCATCCTGCAACGCGGGAGGGCGCAAGCGGTCGTTGCATCGGCCGTGACGGACGCTCGACTGGATCGCGCTCAACTCGTCAGGTCGCTGATCGACCTGGCGCCGAACGCGTGGCTGCTGTGGGCTTGGCTCGAGCGCGTCGTGGTCAGACTCGCTGGTCTCGGATACCGAGAGAGCCAACTTGCGGCGTCGAGTGCGTCGCTGGTGGAGCGCTTGCGCATCGACGTGGAGGCAGAGCGGGACCGGCTCGCACAGCAGGTGTTCGAGGGCCTGGTGGCAGAAGGGCGGGTCGAGTTTCGTCTGCGCGCCGACTTGACGGACTACGAGTTGCCGCACGATGCGCAATTCGATGTGTCGGGCGTGCCGCAGCATTTGATTCGACCCGATGGTCAAGCGGTCGAGAAGAGCCTGCTCGAACCGATATTCAAGCTGTCGAGCGACAACGCCTTCGAGACCGATTTCGCCTGCTATCTCGACGAGAAGGCGGCTCTCGTCTGGTGGCATCGAAACGTCGCAAAAGCGCAGTACGGCCTGCAGGGCTGGAAGCGGAACAAGATCTATCCCGACTTCGTCTTCGCTCGGGTGACCATCGAGGGCAGCAGCCAGATGGTCGTGCTGGAAACCAAAGGCTTGCATCTCGCGGGATCGACAGACACGGACTACAAGCGCGCACTGCTCGATCGCCTGAGCACGGCCTATCGAGACGAGCGTGTGGCGATTCTCGGCACCTTGGCGCTCGATGGGCCGGCCGACGACATCGTCTGTGATCTCGTGTTCGACGAGGCTTGGCGCGGAACGCTGGAACACCGCTACTTCAACAAGGCCGAGACGGGAGCAGGCGGTTGAAAGCGGGTGACGAATCGAGTGGTCTTGCTCGATCCAATGCGCGCGTGATCGTCAAGCGCCTCGGCCCCGTCGCCTACGACCTGTGCTTCGAGGCGATGCGGGCCTTCACCGCGGCGCGCGCTGCCGACACGCCCGACGAGATCTGGCTCTGCGAGCATCCGCCCGTCTTCACGCAAGGCATCGCCGGCAAGCCCGAGCATGTGCTCGATCCCGGTGCTGTCCCCGTCGTGCAGACCGATCGCGGCGGCCAGGTGACGTATCACGGCCCGGGACAGGTCGTCGCCTATCCGCTCGTCGATCTGCGCCGGCTCGGCTTCTACGTCAAGGAATACGTGTTCCGGCTCGAGCAGGCGCTGCTCAGGACGCTCGAGGCGCAAGGCGTGACGGGCCATCGCGTGCGCGGCGAGCCGGGCATCTACGTGCACCTCGCCGATCCGTTCGGCCACGCGATGCACATCGCGCAAGGCGAGGGCGAAGACCGCTTCGCCGGCCTGGGCAAGATCGCCGCGATCGGCGTCAAGGTGAGCCGGCACTGCAGCTATCACGGCGTGGCGCTCAACGTTGCCATGGACCTCCGGCCCTTCTCGCGCATCAATCCGTGCGGTCATGCGGGGCTCGAAACGATCGACCTTTCTACAATCGGCGTTCGCGCTTCGTGGGACGAAGTCGCGATGACCCTCGGCGAGAAGCTCGCCGCCACGCTGAGCCCCAGATGACGCCCCTGCCGATCTACGACGCGACGCAAAAGCAGAAGGCCGAGGCCAAGACCTCGCGCATTCCGATCAAGATCGTCGCCGCCGAGACGCTGAAGAAGCCCGACTGGATCCGCGTCAGGGCCGGCTCGCCCACGACCCGCTTCTACGAGATCAAGGCGATCCTGCGCGAGCACAAGCTGCACACGGTCTGCGAGGAAGCGTCGTGCCCGAACATCGGCGAGTGCTTCGGCAAGGGCACGGCGACCTTCATGATCATGGGCGACAAGTGCACGCGCCGCTGCCCGTTCTGCGACGTCGGCCACGGCCG
>JAYSMB010000661.1:0-2440 GCA_043725065.1 Burkholderiales bacterium | reverse complement strand
GCGGCTTCGTCTTCGGCGGCCTTGCGGCGCTTGGCCAGATCGGCGACGCTGATCGTTTCCGGAATGTGCACTTCCTGCGCCTGGAACTCGGCCGGCGCGACGAACGAGCTCGGTGCACCGTCGTTGCGGTCGCCGCGGCGGCCGGCACGCGGTGCGCGCCAGCCGGCACGTCCGGCGCCCGGGGCGCCACGCGGGGCGGCCTTGAGGGCGCGCTTCTTCGCCGCGTCGTCGGCCCAGCTCGACGAGAGCTTTTCCGACTTGATCGACTTCTTGTCGCCGGGCTTGGCCACGCCGGGCGCAGCCGCGCCTGGCGTTCCCGCCTTCTTGTGGATCGTGCCCTTGATCGCTTCCTTCGCCGCATCGGCGGGCTTGACCTCTTCGGGCTTCTTCGCGACGAGCACCTTCTTCGGCGCGTTCATCATCGTGCGAATGGCCGCGGCTTCGTCTTCGGCGGCCTTGCGGCGCTTGGCCAGATCGGCCGCGCGCTGCTTTTCTTCGTTCTCGATCGTGCCCGCCTTGACGACGCGCAGCGCCGGCTTGACCGGCTCGACGACCGCGGGTTTCATTTCGGCGGGTTTGGCGTCGCCGGTCTTGGCTTCGATCAGCTTCGTCGTTGTCGTTTCCGGTTTCGCCGCGGCGGCCACAGCGGCCTCCGCCGCCAGCTTGGCGGAGGCTTCGCGAGCACGCACCTCGGCCACTTCACGCTCGGCGCGTTCCTGCGCTTCGCGGTGGCGCTGCTGCTCCTTCAGCTCTTCCTCCTGCACGCGCAGGCGCTCGGCTTCGGCGTGCGCTTCTTCCTCGCGACGACGCAACTCGGCCTCGTGCGATTCGGTCGCTTCCGTGTCCTCTGCCGGCGTGGCCGCTTCGTCGCGCTTGACGAAGGTACGCTTCTTGCGCACCTCGACCTGGATCGTGCGCGCCTTGCCGCTCGAATCGGCCTGCTTGATCTCGCTGGTCGACTTGCGGGTCAGCGTGATCTTCTTGCGCTCGACGCCGGGCGCCGCGCCATGGGCGGTGCGCAGGTGATCGAGCAGGCGAGCCTTGTCGTTCTCGGTCACCGAGTCGTCGGTCGAGGCCTTGCTGACGCCGGCCGACTGCAGCTGCTCGAGCAGCGCCGCGGCCGGGCGATTCAGCTCCGCGGCTAGTTGGGCGACGGTGGTCGATGCCATAGAGTTGTCTATCCTTGCGTTGCGGCTTCTTGCGCTGCCGCTTCTTGCGTTTCGGCCGCGGCGAACCAGTGCTGGCGCGCCTTCATGATCAGGTCTTTCGCCGTCTCGGCGTCGACCGCGGAAATTTCAATCAGCTCGTCGACCGCCAGGTCGGCCAGCTCGTCGAGGCTGTTCACGCCACCGGCGGCGAGCTTCGTGATGAGCTCGGGTGTCATGCCTTCGAAATCGTTCAGGTCCTGCGAGACCTCGCCGGCGTTCTCGGCCTTGGCGAGCTCCATCGTCAGCAGCGCCTGCTTGGCGCGGGCGCGCAGCTCGTTGACGGTGTCTTCGTCGAAGCTTTCGATCTCGAGCATTTCTTGCATCGGCACGTAGGCGACTTCTTCGAGGCTGGCAAAGCCCTCGGCGATCAGGATGTCGGCGACCTCGGCGTCGACGTCGAGCTTGTCGACGAAGAGCTTCCTCACCGAGTCGGACTCGGTCGCTTGCTTCGACGCCGACTCTTCCGCGGTCATGATGTTGATGCGCCAGCCGGTCATCTCGGACGCGAGGCGCACGTTCTGGCCGCCGCGGCCGATCGCGATGGCGAGGTTCTCCTCGTCGACGACGACGTCCATCGCGTGACGTTCTTCATCGACGACGATCGACTGCACGTTGGCCGGCGCCAGCGCGCCGATCACGAACTGCGCCGGGTCGTCGGACCAGAGCACGATGTCGACGCGCTCTCCCGCCAGCTCGTTGGTCACCGCGTTGACGCGCGAACCGCGAACACCGACGCAGGTGCCGATCGGATCGACCCGCTTGTCGTGCGACTGCACGGCGATCTTGGCGCGCGATCCCGGGTCGCGAGCGCAAGACTTGATCTCGAGCAGCTTCTGCTCGATCTCGGGCACTTCCTGGGCGAACAGCTCGATCATGAAGCCGGGCGACGAGCGCGACAGCAAGATCTGCGGGCCGCGCAAAGTCGGGTCGACCTCGGCGATGTAGGCCCGCACACGGTCACCGGTGCGCAGGTTTTCCTTCGGAATCATTTCCGAACGGCGCAGCCGCCCTTCGATGCGGCCAGACTCGACGATCACATCGCCTTTGTCGAGCCGCTTGACGGTGCCGACGAAGATCTTCTCGCCGCGCGAGAGAAAGTCGGTCAGCAACTGCTCGCGCTCGGCGTCGCGGATCTTCTGCAGGATCACCTGCTTGGCCGCCTGCGCGCCGATCCGGCCGATCGAGACCGACTCGATCTGCTCTTCGATGTAGTCGTCGACCTCGATGTCGGC
>JAYSMB010000660.1:0-8761 GCA_043725065.1 Burkholderiales bacterium | reverse complement strand
GCAGCGCTGAAAGCGCCGGTACTCGGGCTCTACGGCGGCGTCGACAACGGCATTCCACTCGACAGCGTCGAGGCGATGAGGAAGGCACTCGCCAGCGGTGGCGGCGCGGCGCGGCGCTCCGAGATCGTGGTCTATCCGGCCGCCGACCACGCCTTCTTCGCCGACTACCGGCCCAACTACAACAAGGCGGCGGCCGAGGACGGCTGGAAGCGCTGCCTCGACTGGCTGCGCGGGCACGGTGTGGCATGACGGCCGCACCGATCGGCGGTGGCATGACGCTCGCGTGGATCGTCTTCGCGACGCTGGCCGGCGGCATTCTCTCGGTGAGCGTCGCCGCGGGCCTCACGCTGGCGGTGCTGTCGCGGATCGTCCAGCACCTGGTCAGCCTGTCCACCGGCGTGCTGCTCGCCACGGCCCTGCTCGACATCCTGCCCGAGGCTTTCGAGAGCAAGGCGAGCCCGCAGGCCTTGTTCGCGACCTTGCTCGGCGGCCTGATGTTCTTCTTTTTGCTCGAGAAAGCCGAGCTGTATCGGCACAGCCATCACCACGAAGGCGACGAACACCACCACCACCACGGCTTCGACAAGCAGCAGGCCGGCCGCGGCGGCTGGAGCGTGATCCTCGGCGACAGCATCCACAACTTCTGCGACGGCATCATCATCGCCGCCGCCTTCCTCGCCGACACGCGCGTCGGCGCCATCACGTCGCTGGCGATCATCGCCCACGAGATCCCGCAAGAGGTCGGCGACTACATCGTGCTGCTCAACGCCGGCTTCTCACGCGGCCGGGCGTTGTTCTTCAACGCGGTGTCGGGACTCGCGGCGGTGGTCGGCGGCGTGATCGGCTACTTCATCGTCGGGCCGTGGCAGGCGGCGTTTCCGTTCCTGCTCGTCATTGCGTCGAGCAGCTTCGTCTACGTCGCGGTTGCCGATCTGATCCCACAACTGCAGCACCGGCTCACGCTGAAAGAGACCGCGGCGCAATTGCTGTGGCTGGTCACGGGCATCGGCATCGTCGTGGCCGCCACCTCGCAAATGCCCGGCGGCCGCTGAAGCTCAGCGCACGACCAGCACCGGAATCTTCGTGTGCTTGAGCACGTCCTGCGTCTCGCTGCCGAGAAACAGCGTGGCCAGGCCGCCGCGTCCATGCGATGCCATGACGAGCAGGTCGCAGCCCTTCTTCTCCGCGTACTCGACGATCGCTTCCCACGGTTGCAGGCCTTCGATCGTCTCGGCGTGACAGACCACGCCCGCCGCGTCGCAGGCATCGATCACCGCGCGCACGTGACGGGCCGCGGCGCGCTCCTGCGCGTCGAAGAACTCCTGCGGCGGCGTCGGCTGCATCTCGGCGACCGCGCCGTAAGGGAAAGGCTCCTTCACGCAGAGCGTGTGCACCTCGGCGCCGAGCGCTTTGGCCAGGCCGATGCCCGCGGCGATGGCTCGCCCGGTGATCTCGGAACCGTCGGTGGGAACGAGGATTCGCTGGTACATGGCTCGGCTCCTTCAAGCTGCATCACGATCTTCGCACTACCGTGCCGCGCCGGATTGCGCGCCGTCAGTCAGCCACGGGCAATCGGCCGCCCCGGGTCGGCCGACCATTCGCTCCACGAGCCGGGATAGAGCACGGAGCCGACCAGGCCGGCGTGCTCCATTGCGAGCAGGTTGTGGCAGGCGGTAACGCCCGAGCCGCAGGAATGGATCACCTCGGTGGCGGCACGGCCGCCGAGTGCGGCCTCGAACTCTCGCTTCAGTTCCCGGGCGGGCTTGAACCGGCCATCCGGTGCGAGGTTGGCGGCATGAAAGCGGTTGAGAGCGCCGGGGATGCGGCCCGCTACCGGATCGATGGGCTCCTTCTCGCCGCGAAAGCGCTCGCCGGAGCGCGCGTCGAGGACCATGGCCCGGCCGATCCGCCGCGCCAGCTCGGCGGCGTCGACGCTGCCGACGAGCGAACTTCGATCGGGGTAGGGCAGTGCGGGCGCTGCGAGCACCGCTGCGGTCGAGACTTCGCCCCCCGCAGCGGCCCACGCGGCGAAGCCACCGTCGAGCACCGCGACTTGCGAATGCCCCAGCCAGCGCAGCATCCACCACAGGCGCGCCGCATACATGCCGCCCTGCCGGTCCAGCGTGACGACTTGCGTTGCCGGCGTGATGCCGAGGCGTCCGACCGTTTGCGCGAAGGCGGCGCGATCCGGGAGCGGATGGCGCCCGTTCGTCCCCGTCTTGGCCGCGCTCAGGTCGCGGTCGAGGTGGACGTAGAGCGACCCGGGCAGGTGGCCGGCGGCGTAGTTCCGCTCGCCCGAGGCAGGGTCGGCGAGGTCGAAGCCGGCGTCTAGCACGAGCGGCCTGGACTCGCTCGAGAGAAGGCGCCGCAAGTCTTCGGCGGAGATCAGCGGGTTTGAAGTGGGGGACGTCGTCATACGGTGTTGGGTGGATCGGCGATGTCCGCGATGCCGGGGTTTCGGCTGCGCAGCAGGGTCGCCGACAAGCCGGCGACGGCGATCAGCAGCATGCCTGCGATTGCCATCGCCGTCACGCGGTCGCCGAACAGCAGCACCCCGTAAGCGAACGACCAGGCGATGCCGAGATATTGAAGACTGGCGTTGACGAGGGTGCGGCCGGTCGAATAGGCACGCGTCATCATGAGCTGCGCCAGCGTGGCAAGCACGCCGACCGCGAGCAGCAGCCCGGCGCCGTGCCAGGTATGTGCATGCATGCCGGTCCAGAGCAGGCTCAGCGCGCCCGCGCCGACGCCACCCACCGAGAACCAGAAGACGATCCGGTATTCCGGCTCGCCGATTCTCCCGAGCGCGGTCACCTGGAGATAGGCCGTGGCCGCGATCACGCCCGAGAGCAGGCCCATCAGGCCGTTCCACAGCTGATGCTCGTCGATCGTCGGCCGCAGGATCAGCGCGACGCCGGCAAAGCCGACCAGCACCGTGGCGATCAAGCGGCCGTCGACGCGCGAGGTGCCGAGCGCGATCGCACCGCCGATCAGGAACAGCGCCATCCATACCGACGACATGTAGTTGAGCGTCATGGCGGTGGCAAGCGGCAGGTTGCTGATGGCATAGAACCACAGGCACAGCGACACGACGCCGGACAGGCTGCGCCAGAAGTGCATCGCGGGCACCCGAGTGGTTACCGTGCCACCCTTCCATCGGGCGAAGGCCAGCATCATCAACGCGCCGGTCAGGCCACGGTAGAACACGATTTCGCCCGACGGGTACTCGGCCGAGGCGAGCTTGACGCAGACGCCCATCGTCGCGAACAGGAGTGTGGCGCAGACGATCAGCCAGGCGGGAGACATCGGACGATTTTCGTGCCGTCATCCTGAACGCAGTGAAGGATCTCGGCCGGTGCCGGGATCCTTCGCTTTGCTCAGGATGACGGAACAGGCTTGCCCATCGATCGCGTTCAGGATGCCGGGAGCGACTTTCCCATCGAGCGTCGGTACCACTCGTGGAAGTGCTGCATGCCGTCTTCCATCGGGCTCTGGTACGGGCCGGCGTCGTCGTCGCCGCGCTCGAACAGGGCGCGCCGGCCGGCGTCCATGCGCAGCGCGATCTCGTCGTCTTCGGCGCAAGTTTCCCAATACGCCGCCTGCTCGGCCTCGACGAACTCGCGCTCGAAGGCGTGGATCTCTTCGGGGTAGAAGAACTCGACGACGTTGAGCGTCTTGTCCGGCCCCTTGGGCAGCAGCGTCGAGACCACCAGCACGTGCGGGTACCACTCGACCATCACCCCGGGGTAGCAGGTCAGCCAGATTGCGCCGTGCTTGGGCACCGGGTCGGCGAAGCGCCCCTCGCGATAGGCCAGCACCGCGTCGTGCCATTTGCGGTAGGCGGCCGAGCCCGGCTTGGCCAGCTCGTTCTTCGGCCCCACGGTCTGCACCGAATGATTGGCGCCGAACTCCCAGCGCAGGTCTTCGCAGGTGACGAACTGGCCCAGCCCAGGGTGGAACGGGGCGACGTGATAGTCCTCGAGGTAGACCTCGATGAAGGTCTTCCAGTTGTAGTTGCACTCGTGTAGCCTGACGCTGTCGAAGGCGTAGCCGCTGAAGTCGAGGTCGGCGATCGGGCCCAGGCCGGCCAGGTCGGCGGCAATGTTGCGGCCCGGCGCGCCCGGCCGCGGCGCTTCGAAGACCATGCCGTTCCAGGTGCGGACCGGATAGTTGGGCAGCGACAGGCAAGGGTCGTCGGCAAAGTGGGGTGCGCCGATCAACTCGCCTTTCAGGTCGTAGGTCCAGCGGTGCAGCGGGCAGACGATGTTCTGGCCCGTGTTGCCACGGCCGCGCAGCATGAGAGCCTGGCGATGCCGGCAGACGTTGGAGACGAGTTCGACGCCACGGCCCGTACGCACCAGGGCGCGGCCTTCACCTTCCTGCGGGAGCGTGTGGAAATCGCCGAGCTGGGGCACGGCGAGCTCGTGGCCGACATAGCGCGGCCCGGCGGCGAAAAGCGTCTGCTTTTCGCGCTCGAACAGGGCGGGATCGAAATAGCTCCGGACCTGGAGCTGCGACTGGCTGGGGAAGAGCGCCACCGCGGGAACGCGCTGGTCGGACATGGCGGGCGGAATCCTCCTGGGTTCGAAGGCCGACTGGATCGGCGGGTGCGCTGCGGCAGAGAACCCCGAAGGGAGGCGGATTGTACCCAGCGGCCGACGGCTGGCGGCCCCTCGGCGAGCCCGTGGAGCAGCCCGTGGAGCAGCCCGTCACGCCCGCTCGCCCGCCCGTCGCGCTGGCCCGTCGCGCTGGCCCGGAGTCGGGGGTGCATCGGCTGATTACAATCGAGGCTTTTCCGACGCCGAATGACGACAGCCACCGCACCCGCCCGGAGCGCGGCGCCGCCCGCGAATTACGAGGCCGCGCTGGCCGAACTGGAGACGCTCGTTGCCTCCATGGAAGGCGGCCAGTTGCCGCTTGAAGGCCTGCTCGAAGGCTATCGCCGCGGCACCGAGCTGCTCCAGTTCTGTCGCGCCCGGCTCGAGGCCGTGGAGCAGCAGGTCAAGGTGCTGGAAGACGGCCAGTTGAAATCCTGGCCCACACCATGAGTTCGATGAACGCGCCGGCCGGGCGCCGGGCCGCCCCAAGCGCGGCCGCGCCCCCTCGCGGGGCAGCGACCGAAGGGAGCGTGGGGGCTTCATGAAGCGAGACGATTTCGATACCTGGTCGTTGGGCGAACTCGACGCCGTAGAGGCCGCCCTCCACGCCTGGGTTCCTGCCGACGCGCCGGCCGGGCTCGGCGATGCGATGCGCTACGCGGTTCTCGACGGTGGCAAGCGCCTGCGGCCACTGCTCGTGCTGGCCACCGCCGAGGCGGTGCATGGCGTTCGCGAGGCGGCCTTGCGCGCCGCTTGCGCGGTCGAACTGATCCACGCCTACTCGCTGGTCCACGACGACCTGCCGTGCATGGACAACGACGTGCTCAGGCGCGGCAAGCCAACCGTCCACGTGCGCTTCGGCGTCGCCCAGGCGATGCTTGCCGGCGACGCCATGCAGGCCTTGGCCTTCGAGGTCCTGACTCCCGATGGCGATGCGGTCGCACCGGCCTTGCAGGCTCGCCTGTGCGGCCTGCTCGCCCGCGCGGCTGGCGGTGCCGGCATGGCGAGCGGCCAGGCGATCGATCTGGCAAGCGTCGGCTTGCCTCTCGACGAGCAGGACCTCTCGGACATGCACCGTCGCAAGACCGGCGCCTTGTTGCAGGCCAGCGTGCTCATGGGCGCGGCGTGCGGCGTGACGACGCCGGTCGAGTGGCGGGCACTCGCCGTCTACGGCGAAGCGATCGGCCTGGCGTTCCAGGTGGTCGACGACATTCTCGACGTGACCCAGGCCTCGTCGATTCTCGGCAAGACCGCCGGCAAGGATCTCGACAACAACAAGCCGACCTATGTGAGCGTGCTCGGCCTCGAGCCGGCGCTTCGCCGTGCCCACGAGCTGCGCGATGCGGCCCGGGCGGCGCTCCAAGCGAGCGGGCTGGGCGGGGTGCAAAGCCTGCTCGTGCTCGCCGATCGCGTGGTCGATCGCGACAACTGAACTACAAGAAACGAATGCCAACCAAGCTGCTCGATTCGATCGCCGGTCCTGCCGACGTACGCCGCCTTTCGCGCCCGGAACTGAAGCAACTCGCCGTCGAGCTGCGCGACTTCGTCGTGCAAAGCGTCTCGCAGACCGGCGGCCACCTGTCGTCGAACCTCGGCACGGTCGAGTTGACGATCGCGTTGCACCACGTCTTCGACACGCCGCACGACCGCATCGTCTGGGACGTCGGCCACCAGACCTATCCGCACAAGGTGCTGACCGGGCGGCGCGAACGCATGGCCACGCTGCGCCAGCTCGGCGGCATCTCGGGCTTTCCGCGCCGCGTCGAAAGCGAGTACGACACCTTCGGTACCGCGCATTCCTCGACCTCGATCTCGGCCGTGCTCGGCATGGCGGTCGCGGCGCGTATAAAAGGCGAAAGCCGCAGATGCGTCGCCGTGATCGGCGACGGCGCGATGAGCGCCGGCATGGCCTTCGAGGCGCTCAACAACGCTGGCGTCTCGCAAGCCGACATGCTGGTCGTGCTGAACGACAACGACATGTCGATTTCGCCGCCGGTCGGCGCACTCAACCGCTACCTCGCGCGGCTGATGAGCGGCAAGTTCTACGCCGCGGCGCGCGACACCGCGAAGACCGTGCTCAAGAACGCGCCGCCGCTGTTCGAGCTGGCGCGGCGCTTCGAGGAACACGCCAAGGGCATGGTCGTTCCCGGAACGATCTTCGAGGAGTTCGGCTTCAACTACGTCGGCCCCATCGACGGGCACGACCTCGATTCGCTGATACCGACGCTCGAGAACCTGCGCAGCCTGAAGGGCCCGCAGTTCCTGCACGTCGTGACCAGGAAAGGCTACGGCTACAAGCTTGCCGAGAACGACCCGGTGAACTACCACGGGCCGGGCAAGTTCGACCCGGCGATCGGTATCGTCAAGCCGGCGACGCCGCCCAAGATGACATTCACCCAGGTCTTCGGCGAATGGCTGCGCGACATGGCCGAGAAGGACGAGCGCCTCGTTGCCATCACGCCGGCGATGAGCGGCGGCTCGGGCATGCTCGACTTCGAGAAGCGCTTTCCGAAGCGCTTCTACGACGTCGGTATCGCCGAGCAGCACGCAGTCACGTTCGCCGCCGGCCTGGCCTGCGAAGGGCTGAAGCCGGTGGTGGCGATCTACTCGACCTTCCTGCAGCGCGGTTACGACCAGCTGATCCACGACGTGGCGATCCAGAACCTGCCGGTCGTGTTCGCACTCGATCGTGCGGGCCTGGTCGGCGCCGATGGCGCGACCCACGCGGGCGCCTACGACATCGCCTACTTGCGCTGCATTCCGAATATGAGCGTGCTCACGCCGGCCGACGAAGACGAGTGCCGGCAAGCCCTCTATACCGCGTTCATGCAGGACCACCCGGTGGCCGTGCGCTACCCGCGCGGCAGTGGTGCCGGCAAGCCGCCGCAAGCCGCGATGACGGAGATCCCGTTCGGCAAGGGCGAGATCCGGCGCGAAAGTACGAAGGCCGCGACGCAGGGCGGCAAGCGGATCGCCATCCTCGCCTTCGGCACCATGCTCTACCCGGCGCTGGCCGCTGCGGAAAAACTCGACGCCACGGTCGCCAACATGCGCTTTGCCAAGCCGCTCGATGTCGCGCTGGTGACTGATCTGGCGCGCCGACATGATGCGATCGTCACCGTGGAAGAAGGCTCGGTCATGGGCGGTGCGGGAAGCGCGGTGCTGGAAGCGTTGGCCGAGGCGCGCATCGAGATCGCGGTGCTGAACCTGGGACTGCCCGACATCTTCAGCGAGCACGGCGACCCGGGCAAGCTGCTCGCGTTGTACGGGCTCGACGCCGCGGGCATCGAGCAATCGGTCCAGCGGCGCTTCAGCGCGGCGACTGCCTTGATGCCTGCCCTTGTCCGCAGCGTGGCCGGGCTTTGATGGGCACAATCTTGGCGCCATGACGAATCTCATCGATGCCCTTCACATCCCCGACACGCAGTCGGCCCACGACGATCGCAAGCTGGCGATCCAGCGCGTCGGCGTTCGAGGCGTGCGCTATCCGCTGCGGCTCAAGATCGAAGGCGCGGTGTTGCCGACGGTCGCCGAATGGGCGCTCGACGTGGCCTTGCCGGCTGAGCAGAAGGGCACGCACATGTCGCGCTTCGTCGCCTGGCTCGATGCGTTGGGCGAGCCGGTCGATGCAGGGGTCCTGAAGCGCGAGGCCGCGCGAATGCTCGTTCTGCTGCATGCCGATGAAGGCCGTGTCGAAGCGAGCTTTCCGTTTTTTCTGCGTAAGCGCGCGCCGGTGTCGGGCGTGGAGAGTCTTCTCGAATACCAGGGGCGTCTGATCGCTGAAACACGCGCCGGCACCACCACTGTCTCGGCGGAGGTCGTCGTTCCCGTCAAGTCGCTCTGCCCGTGCTCGAAGGAAATCTCCGACTACGGCGCGCACAACCAGCGCTCGCACGTGACGATCCGGGTCGAGCTGCTCGGCGCGATCTCGTGGCGCGAGCTGGCCCGCTTTGCCGAAGACGCGGCTTCGAGCGAGATCTGGTCGTCGCTCAAGCGCGCCGACGAGAAGTGGATCACCGAGCGCGCCTACGAGAACCCGAAGTTCGTCGAAGACATGGTGCGCGACGTGGCCCTGGCGCTCAACGCCGACCCGCGCGTCGGGCACTACACGGTCGATGTCGAGAATTTCGAGTCGATCCACGCCCACAGCGCGGTGGCACAGA
>JAYSMB010000659.1:0-3911 GCA_043725065.1 Burkholderiales bacterium | reverse complement strand
CAAGTTCTATCCCGCGCAGTGGATCAACACCTACAACCAGTGGATGAACAACATCCAGGACTGGTGCATCTCGCGCCAGCTCTGGTGGGGCCATCAGATTCCGGCCTGGTACGGCGACGCCGGGCAGATCTTCGTCGCGCGCAGCGAAGCAGAGGCGCACGCCAAGGCAGAAGCGGCGGGCTACGGCGGCGCCCTGGTTCGCGACGAAGACGTGCTCGACACCTGGTACTCGTCGGCGCTGGTCCCCTTCTCTTCGCTCGGCTGGCCGAAGCAGACGACCGAGCTCGGCCTCTTCCTGCCGTCGAGCGTGCTTGTCACCGGCCATGACATCATCTTCTTCTGGGTCGCCCGGATGATCATGATGACCTTGCAGTTCACGGGCAAGGTGCCGTTTCACGACGTTTACATCCACGGTCTCGTGCGCGACGCGCAGGGCAAGCGGATGAGCAAGTCGGAAGGCAACGTGCTCGACCCCGTCGACCTGATCGACGGCATCGCACTCGAGCCTCTGATCGAGAAGCGCGCGACCGGGCTGCGCCGACCCGAGACCGCACCCCGGATCCGCAAGGACACAGCGGCCGAGTTTCCGAACGGCATCCCCGGCTTCGGCGCCGACGCTTTGCGCTTCACTTTTGCTTCGCTCGCCAGCCTGGGCCGCAACGTCAACTTCGACTCGAAGCGCTGCGAGGGCTATCGCAACTTCTGCAACAAGCTCTGGAACGCTACCAACTTCGTGCTCATGAACAGCGAGGGCAAGGACTGCGGCCTCGCCGAACACACCAAGGCGGAGTGCGCGCCCGGTCAGCCTTTCCACAACTACCTGACGTTCTCGCAGGCCGACCGCTGGATCACGGGCGAGTTGCAGCGGGTCGAGGCGGCGGTCGAACAGGGCTTTGCCGGGTACCGGCTCGACACGGTCGCCAACGCGATCTATTCCTTCGTCTGGGACGAGTACTGCGACTGGTACATCGAGATCGCCAAGGTCCAGTTGCGCTCGGAGCACGAATCCGAGCAACGTGCGACGCGGCGTACGCTGCTGCGCGTGCTCGAGACGGTGCTGCGCCTGATGCATCCGATCACGCCTTTCATCACCGCCGAGCTGTGGCAGCGGGTCGGCGTGGCTGCGGGCCGCAAGACCACCGATACCGAGCACGGCATCGTGCGGGCGGCCTATCCGAAGGCGCAGCTCGAGCGCGTCGATCCCAAGGCCGATGCATGGATCGCGACGCTGAAAGAGGTCGTCGGGAGCTGCCGCATCCTGCGCAGCCAGATGAGCCTGCAACCGGGCAAGCGCGTTCCGCTGTATGCCACCGGCGACGCGGAGTTCGTCGTCGCGGCCACGCCCTTGCTGAAGTCGCTGGCCCAGGTTTCCGAAGTCACTGTCTTCGACGATGCCGGATTTGCCGAAGCAACCCGTGACTCACCGGTGTCGGTCGCGGGCGCGACGCGGATCGCCTTGCATGTCGAGATCGATCGCGCCGCCGAGATCGCCCGCCTGACCAAAGAGATCGATCGGCTCGCGGCCGAGATCGCCAAGGCCCAGGCCAATCTCGACAACGAGAGTTTTATCGCGCGCGCCAAGGCTGGCGTCGTCGATCAGTTCAAGAAGAGCGTCGCCGACCTCACAGCGACCATGTCGCAGCTTCGAGAGCAGCGAGGCCGCCTGGAATCGTCGTCGTGAAGTCGCGAGCGCTGCGCGGCACGAAGTCGAGCAGCTCGTCGATGCGGCGCGCCACAGCCCAGGCGCTGCGTTGACGCGACTCGCGCGTCGTCGCCGCGATGCGCGGCGTCACCTGCAGCGTCTCGATGCCGTGCAGCGGCCGACCCGGGTCGAGTACGCCGGGTTCCAGGCTGTCGAGCCAGGCCGCGGCGATTCGCCCGCTCTTCAGCGCCGCGGCCAGGGCGGTCTCGTCGAACAGGCCGGAGTGGGCGGTGCTCACGAGCACCTGGTTGGGCTTGCAATGCGGCAGGAAACGATCGCCGAGAAGGCCCTGATAGCGGCTGAAATAGGCGAGCTGAACGCACATCACGTCGGCGCGCTCGACCAGTTCGCGCAAGCCCGCCGGAGCAACCTGCCAGAGCGGCCAGACGCTGTCGCTGGCATGCAGCGCCGGGTCGTAGCCGATGATGGTTGCGCCGAACCCGGAGAGCAGTTGCGCGATCGAGCGCGCCGCCGGCGGCATGCCGACCAGTCCGACCGTCGCGCCGCCGAGCTCGCGTCCCGCGACAGCGCCGTCGGCGCCGCGCACGGGCACGCGGCGCAGCAACGAAAGCATGGCGCCGATCATGAATTCGGCTTCGGCGCGGGCGCTGGCCGTGAGGCTGCGGACGACCTCGATGCCGCGCCGCTCGCACATGGCCAGGTCGATGCTCTCGGCGCCGGCGCTGACCCGGCCGATCGCACGCATCACCGGCGCGAAGTCGAGCGTTTCAGCATCTATCGTCACCGAGGCGGGGATGATCGCGGCGCGCACGTTGTAGAGGGCACGGCGAAACTCGCGCGGCTCGTAGGCGAGCTCGGGGGCATGCCGAATGCTATGGCGCAGGGCGAGCCATTCCATAACATCGGCTTCGAGCGTATCGACGACGAGCAGGTCCATGGGATGCAAGAGCGTGCGTGACCGATCAAAGTCACGTGCAAGAATGAATGTGACTTCAACGATTGTAAGTAGATGTTCGTCAGACACGCGATATTTCCGGTGGCCGGCTTCGGCACCCGTTTTCTTCCCGCCACCAAGGCCCTGCCCAAGGAGATGCTGCCGGTGGTCGACAAGCCGCTCGTCCAGTACGCGGTCGAGGAGGCTTACGCGGCCGGCATCCGGCAGATGATCTTCGTCACCGGCCGGCACAAGCGGGCGATAGAAGACCACTTCGACTTCACTTTCGAGCTCGAGGATTCGCTCGAAAAAGCCAACAAAGCCGATCTGCTGGCGCTGGTGCGCGCGGTCAAGCCTGACGACATGGACTGCGTGTTCGTGCGCCAGCCGAAGGCGCTCGGTCTCGGCCATGCCGTGCTGTGCGGGCGACACGTCGTCGGCAACTATCCCTTCGCCGTGCTCCTGCCCGACGACCTCATGATCGGCACGCCGCCGGTGCTGGCCCAGATGGTCGAGCAGTTCGAGACTTTGCAGGCGTCGATCGTCGCGGTGCAGGAAGTGCCGGCCGAACACACGCGACGCTACGGCATCGTCGCCGGACAAGCCGTCGGCGACAGGCTCATCGACATGGACCGGATCGTCGAAAAGCCGGCGTCCGATGTCGCGCCGTCACGCCTCGGCGTCGCCGGCCGCTATGTCCTGACGCCGCGCGTGTTCGAGGAGATTGCCAGCCAGCCGCGCGGTGTCGGCGGCGAGATCCAGCTCACCGACGGCATCGCCGGTCTGCTGAAGCACGAGAAGGTGTTTGCCTACCGCTACGACGGCAAGCGCTACGACTGCGGCAGCAAGGAAGGCTTCCTGCAGGCCAATGTCGAGCTCGCGCTCGCCAACGCGGAGCTCGGCGCCGACTTCCGCGCGTATCTGCGTTCGCTCGACCTGTAGCTACCATCGCAGCCACGCCCCGAAGCCGGCCAACGCATGCCACGCGGCGGGGCGACCCAGTTGCCATGCAGCTTCACCTCGTCGACCTCGCATCGGCCACCCTCGCCGATGGTTCGAGCATCGCTCTTGCCCCGCGCGACGCGGCGCTGCTGGCGTGGCTCGCGCTCGAGGGCCCGACGCCGCGGGCGCGCCTTGCCGCGCTGCTCTGGCCGACAAGCGAACCGGAGGCGGCGCGCAATACCTTGCGCCAGCGGCTCTTTCATCTCAAAAAACATGCTCTCAAGAAACAAAACGTTCCGCAATGCGAAACGGTCACTGACAAAGCGTTTCTTCGCGAACGCCTAGCCCGCACAGCGGGCTTGGGAAGCTGAT
>JAYSMB010000658.1:0-4721 GCA_043725065.1 Burkholderiales bacterium | reverse complement strand
GCGGCGCGGCTGGAGCGTGAGCTGGCTCGGTACCGAGACCGGTCTGGAGAACAGGCTTGTTCCGAAGGCCGGCATCGAGCTCGACCGCGTCGCGTTCTCGGGCATGCGCGGCAAGGGCTTGCTGAAGAATCTGCGCGGCGCGATTCAGCTTTTCGTCGCGTTCGGCAGCTGCGCGCGCATCCTTTCGCGCCGCCGTGCCGACGCCGTGCTCGGCATGGGCGGCTACGTCTGCTTTCCGGGCGGCTGGATGGCGTGGCTGCAGGGGCGTCCCTTGTTGCTCGTCAACGCCGACGCGTCGCTGCTGCTCAGCAACAAGGCGTTGCGATTCGCGGCACGCAAGATCGCGTTCGGCTTTGTCGGCGCGTCGGCCAAAGCGATGGGCACGAAAGCCGTGGTGACCGGGAACCCGGTGCGCATCGAGATCGAGGCGGTCGCGCCGCCTGCGCAGCGCTACGCCGGCCGCTCGGGCGCACTGCGACTGCTCGTCGTCGGCGGAAGCCTGGGGGCGAGGGTGCTGAACGACTGCGTGCCGCAAGCGATCGCGCTGTTGCCGGGAGCGGATCGTCCGCAGGTCACGCACCAGACCGGTGAAGCGAGCCATCAGAGCGTGCGCAGCGCTTACGCCGCCACCGGGACCACGGCCGAAGTGCTGTCCTTCATGGACGACATGGCCGAGCGGCTCGGCCAGTGCGATCTCATCGTCTGTCGCGCCGGCGCGATCACGGTGAGCGAGCTGTGCGCGGCGGGCGTCGCGGCGGTGCTGGTGCCGCTGGTGGTCAGCACGACGGCGCATCAGCGTGACAACGCGGCGTGGATGGCCGAGCACGATGCCGCGATCCATTTGCCGCAATCCGAGCTGTCGCCGAAGAAGCTCGCCGATCTGATTGGCTGCCTGACGCGGGATGCATTGCTCGCCATGGCGACGAAAGCGAGGTCGCTGGCCCGGCCGCACGCCGCGGCCCGCGTGGCCGACGAGATCGAAGCGATGGTGGCGGCATGAACGGACTCTTCGCATGAAGCACGCCGTCAAGCAGATCCACTTCGTCGGCATCGGTGGTGCCGGCATGAGCGGCATCGCCGAGGTGCTGCACAACCTCGGCTATCGAATCACCGGTTCCGACCAGAGCGCCAGTGCGACAACGCGCGCGCTCGCCCGGCTCGGCATCAAGGTGGCGATCGGCCACGACGCGGCGCACATCGCCGGCGCCGAGGCGGTGGTGACCTCGAGCGCCGTGAAAGGCGATAACCCCGAAGTGATCGCGGCACGCTCCGCGCGCATTCCGGTCGTGCCGCGCGCCGTGATGCTCGCCGAGCTGATGCGCCTGAAGCAGGGCATCGCGATCGCCGGCACGCACGGCAAGACCACGACCACGTCGCTCGTCACCAGCGTGCTGGCCGAAGCCGGGCTCGATCCGACCTTCGTGATCGGCGGACGACTGAACGCCGCCGGTGCGCATGCGCGTCTTGGCGCCGGCGACTACATCGTGGTCGAGGCCGACGAGTCGGACGCTTCGTTCCTGAACCTGCTGCCGGTGATGGCCGTCGTGACGAACATCGACGCCGACCACATGGACACCTACGGCCACGATTTCGAGAAGCTGAAGCAAGCCTTCGTCGAGTTCATCCACAAGATGCCGTTCTACGGCGCGGCGATCCTGTGCGCCGACGATCCCGGCGTGAAGTCGATCATGCCGATGATCTCGCGCCCGCTCGTCACTTACGGCCTCGGCGCCGACGCGATGATCCGCGCCGTCGACGTGGTTGCCGACGCCGGGACGATGCGCTTCACGGTGCAGCGCAGGAACGGCGTGCGCATGCCCGACCTCGCGGTCAAGCTCAACCTGCCCGGTGTGCACAACGTGCTTAACGCGCTCGCCGCGATCGCCGTCGCCGCCGAGCTCGAATTGGCCGACGCACCGGTGGTCAAGGGCCTGGCCGAGTTCGACGGCGTCGACCGCCGCTTCCAGCGCTACGGCGAGATCGCTGCGCAGGACGGCGCGGGAACCTTCACGCTGATCGACGACTACGGTCATCACCCGGTCGAGATGGCGGCCACTCTCGCGGCGGCACGCGGCGCCTTCCCCGGCCGGCGCATCGTGCTCGCGTTCCAGCCGCATCGCTACACGCGCACCCGCGACTGCTTCGAGGATTTCGTCAAGGTGATCGGCAGCGCCGACCTGGTGCTGCTGGCCGAGGTCTATGCCGCCGGCGAGGCGCCGATCGTCGCTGCCGACGGCCGCTCTCTGGCGCACGCCCTGCGCGTGGCCGGCAAGGTCGATCCCATGTTCGTCGACGAACTCGGCGAGATGGCCACCACCATCGTCGATCAGGCCCGGGCCGGCGACGTGGTCATCGTCATGGGCGCCGGCCCGATCGGCGGCGTGCCAGCGCAGGTGGTCGAGTTGTTGGGGAAGGCGTCATGAGCGCGGTCGACATTGCTTCCCTGGGCAGGGTCGCCGTGCTCATGGGCGGCTCGTCGGCCGAGCGACAGATCTCGATCATGTCGGGCACCAGCGTGCTGCTGGCGCTGCGCGCCCAGGGCGTCGATGCCCATCCTTTCGACCCGGCCGAGCGCGAGCTGGGCGAGCTCAAGCGTGAAGGCTTCGCGCGCTGCTTCGTCGCGCTGCACGGCCGGCATGGTGAAGACGGCAGCGTCCAGGGCGCCCTCGAACTGCTCGGCATTCCCTACACCGGCTCCGGCGTGCTGGCCTCGGCGATCGCCATGGACAAGGTGATGACCAAGCGCGTCTGGATCGCCGAGGGCCTGCCGACGCCGCGCTTCGTTCGCCTCGCCGCCGATCAGCAATCGCGCGAGCAGTTGCGCGCCGTGCCCGACCTGCTCGGCCTGCCGCTGGTCGTGAAGCCGCCGCGCGAAGGATCGTCGATCGGCATCACCAAAGTGGCCGGCTACTCGGAAATGCAAGCCGCCTTCGAGCTGGCGGCGCGCTACGACGCCGACGTGTTGTGCGAGGAGTTCATCGAGGGCGACGAGTTGACCTGCCCGGTGCTCGGCGAGGGCCTGGCCGCACGGGCGCTGCCGGTCGTTCGCATCGTCGCGCCCGAGGGCGAGTACGACTATCACAACAAGTACTTCACCGACGTGGTCCGCTACGAGTGCCCGTGCGGTCTGTCCGCCGACGAGGAAGCCGAGATCCAGCGGCTCGTGCTCGCCGCATACCGCACGCTGGGCTGCCGCGGCTGGGGCCGTGCCGACCTGATGCTGCGCCGCGCCGACCGCAAGCCCTTTCTGCTCGAGATGAACACCTCGCCGGGCATGACCACGCATTCGCTGGTGCCGATCTCGGCGCGCGCTGCGGGCATCAGCTACGAGCAGCTCTGCCTCGAGCTCGTTGCCGCGGCGACGCTCGATTCCGATCCGGCCTGGCTCGCGCCCGGCGCGAAAGCCTGAGATGGCCCGCGCCGCCAGCTTGTCCTCGCGCCAGGCCTCGCCGCCGCCCGACGTGCGCCTGATGAACGCCGCGGCGAGCGTGCTCGCGATCGTGGGCGCGCTGCTGGTCGCCGCCGCCGCCTTGCTCTGGCTCGCGCGGCAGCCCTTCTTCGCGATCCGCACGATCAGCGTCGACGGCGACGTCGGGCGCAACAGCGTCTCGACGATTCGCGCCAACGCCGCGCCGCGACTGGCCGGTAACTTCATGACCATCGATCTCGCGGCCGTGCGGCGTGCCTTCGAATCGGTACCCTGGGTGCGCCGGGCCGTCGTGCAGCGGGTCTGGCCCAATCGACTTCGCGTGCGGCTGGAAGAGCATCGCCCGGTCGCGCTCTGGGGCGGCGGCGAGCCGGGCAGCGAGAAGCTCGTCAACAGCTTCGGCGAGGTGTTCGAGGCCAACGTCGGCGATGTCGAAGACGACACCTTGCCGACACTTGAGGGGCCCGAAGGCAGCTCGGCGCGTGTGCTCGCGCTGCTCGGCAAGCTCGGCCCCGCATTTGCCCTGCTCGAAGCGCGTGTCGACGGGCTTCAGCTCTCGAGCCGCGGTTCGTGGCAGGCGACGCTCGACAACGGCGCAGTGATCGAGATCGGGCGCGGCAGCGACGACGAAGTTGTGGCTCGGACCGCGCGCTTCGTTTCCACCGTGCGCCAGGTGACCTCGCGCTATCAACGCCCGCTCGAATATGCCGACCTCCGCCATACCGACGGCTACGCGGTCCGCCTGAAAGGCGTCTCGACGACGCTGTTCAGAACCGACAAGCCGCAAAAGAAATAGGGAGCCAGGGACCACATGGCCAAAGAAATGAAAGACATCGTCGTCGGTCTCGACATCGGCACCGCGAAAGTGATGGCGGTCGTTGCCGAGGTGATGCCCGACGGCGAGCTGCGGCTGGCTGGCTTGGGCAGCGCGCCCTCACATGGCCTCAAGCGCGGCGTCGTCGTCAACATCGACGCGACCGTGCAGTCGATCCAGCAGGCGCTGAAAGAGGCCGAGATGATGGCCGACTGCAAGATCACGCGCGTCTACACCGGCATCACCGGCAGCCACATCCGCGGTCAGAATTCCACGGGCATGGTGATCGTGCGCGACAAGGAAGTGACGCCGGTCGACGTGACGCGCGTCGTCGAGACCGCCAAGGCGATCAACATCCCGAACGACCAGCGCCTGCTGCTGGTCGAGCCGCAGGAGTTCGTGATCGACGGCCACGAGGTCAAGGAGCCGATCGGCATGAGCGGCGGCCGGCTCGAGGTCAAGGTGCACATCGTCACCGGG
>JAYSMB010000657.1:0-5081 GCA_043725065.1 Burkholderiales bacterium | reverse complement strand
GCCCGGCAACTGCGCCTGCGCAACCTGGGCGGCAACATTATCATCGACTTCATCGACATGACGCGCGAGGAGCATCGAGTCTCCGTCCTTGCCGAGCTGAAGAAGCAACTCGCCCGCGATCGGACCAAGATCACGGTAAGCGGCTTCACCCAGCTCGGCCTGGTCGAGATGACGCGCAAGCGCACCCGCGAATCGCTCGCCCACATGCTGTGCGAGCCGTGCCCGACCTGCGCCGGCCGCGGCGAGGTGAAGACGGCACGCAGCGTCTGCCACGACATCCTGCGCGAGATCCTGCGCGAGGCGCGGCAGTTCAACCCGAAGGAGTTTCGCGTCGTCGCCTCGGCCTCGGTGGTCGAGATGCTGCTCGACGAAGAGAGCCAGCATCTCGCCGGGCTGTCGGACTTCATCGGCAAGCCGATCTCGCTGCGCGCCGAGCCCTTCGCTTCGCCGGAGCAATACGACATCGTCCTGATCTGAGCCATGGCGGGTTTCGCCGCGTCTCCTGCCTTTGCCAGGACGGCAGTTCCGATAACATATTGGTGTTTACGCACCAATGTGAGGCTGCCATGAGCCGTCTGACCATTACCCTGTCGGAAGCCCGTTACCGGGCGCTCAAGGAAGCGTCCGCGCACCGCGACAAGACGATCGGGCAATTGATCGACGAAAGCCTGGATTTCTACGGCATCAAGTCGCGGGAGGCTGCGCTCGACCTTGTTCGCCGGGCGCGAGCGCGTGGCAAGCTGACCGAAGACCGGGCGCTGGCGGTGGCGCAAGATGAGGTTCTCGCGGTGCGCCGCAAACCGTGAGTCGTCCGGCCGTCATCGTCGACACGAACGTGGTCGTCGCCGCATTGCTGACCGCACACGACGATTCGCCCGTGGCGCGCATCCTTCATGGCATGCTCGTCGCGGCTTTTCCGTTCGTGGTGTCCGAGGCGCTGTTGGCCGAGTACCGCACGGTGCTCGTGCGTCCGAACCTTCGCAAGCTGCATGTGCTGACGGTCGCCGAGGTGGAGGCTCTCCTGACCGATCTGGCACAGCACGCGATCGTGCTGGCTCCCGAGCCCTCTCCCGCCGCATCCGAGCCTGGAGATGAGTTGCTATGGGATTTGCTCGCCGCACGGGCCGGGCTCGTGCTGGTGACGGGAGATAAGCTCCTGCGCAAGGATGCGCGCATGCGGGCCCGGGCAATCTCGCCACGTGCCTTCGTGACGAGTGTTTGACATGAACGAGTCGTCCAAGTCGAAACAATGGTTCAGCGAAGCGCAGCGCGCTGCGCTTCAGGGACGCGTGCTCGACATCGGCGCCGGCGCCGACCCGGTGATGCCCGACGCAGTCGTCTTCGACCTGGCCCAGGGCGACGCGAACCGCATCACCACGTTCGAAGCCGGCAGCTTCGATTGCGTCTATTCCTCGCATTGCCTGGAGCACATGCACGAGCCCGGGGCGACGCTCGCGAACTGGTGGTCGCTCGTCAAGCCGGGCGGGGCGCTCTTCCTGATCGTTCCCGACGAGGATCTGTACGAGCAAGGCGTCTTCCCGAGCCGCTTCAACGACGACCACAAAAGCACCTTCACGCTCGGTAAGAAGCGCAGCTGGTCGGCGCGATCGTTCAATGTCTTCGAACTGTGTACCGCCTTGCCGGCGGCACGGGTCGAAAGCCTGTGTGTCAACGACATCGGTTACGACCGGAACGTGGCCTTTCACGGCCCGGTTCGGGGCAGCCCGTTCAAGCGCGTGGCCCGCTTCTACGACAGTCTGCGCAAACGGGCTCTGATCTCGCGTCGCCCCGGGCTGGAGCGCTGGGCCGCGAGGACAGCCGGCCGCGACCAGACGAAGGGCGAGGCGCTGGCGCAGATCGAAGTCGTCGTTCGCAAGACCTGAACCGCCCGGGCGGCCTCGTGCAGTGGTTCGAATCGTGGTGCCGGCGCTTCGCGGCACCGACTTACACCCCGCCGTTCGCGCAGCACATCGCGTCGAACGTCGAGCACTACGTTGCCGTCATTCCCCTGCGCGAGATGATTTCGCGCCGCATCCGGCGCTGGCTCTGGCTCGCCCTGAACGGCCAGATCGGGCTCGAACGCGCGACGATCGAAGCGGCACACCGGCGCATTCTCTGGATCCACAGCGGCATGCCGCAGGTCGGTGATTCGTTGATGGACCTCGCGTGCCGCGAGCTGCTGCGCGGCCGCGGCGTGAGTGTCGACCTGTTGATCGACCCGCACCTCGTGCCGCTCTTCGAAAACGACGAGGTCTTCTCTCATGCGTACGCAGACGCGCGCGAGGCGGCCCGCAACGAATACGACCTCGTCATCGTCCTCGGTGCCTCGTCGCACAACCTGCGCGAGAAGCTCGGCTACTTCAGGCGCTTGCCGTATGTGAATCTGCACGGCTTCTACACGGGGCCGGAATTTCAGCGCACGCTGTTCGGCTACTTCCGGCTCGACCAGTTGCTCGGCGGCGGTGGCGGCGAAGCCTGGTTGCCGGCGATCGCCCGGCCGCACATGACGGTGTCCGACGCGAGCCGCGCAGCTGTCGCGGCGCTCGCGCTGCCGCCTCGATTCGTCGCCCTGGCGGTCGGTGGCGTTCGCGGCTTTAGAACCTACGCGCACTGGCCCGCCGTGGTCGACGCCCTGCGCGAAGCGGGCATCGACGACCCGATCGTCCTGATCGGCGCTGCCAACGGCGTCGCCGCGCGCGACGCGATCCTGGCCTGCTCCGGTGCCACGAACATCATCGATCGCCTCGATCGGCACTCGCTCCCCGAGGTCTTCGAGATCCTGCGACGCAGCACGCTGGCGGTGTGCGCCGACGGCGGCCTGCTTCACGTCGCCCACGCGGCAGGGACTCCGACCGTGTCGCTCTTCGCCGAACGGATCCAGCCCGAGTACCGGCTGACGCCGGCCAACCGCTCGTTGGCCTTCTACAGCGCCATCGATGTGAGCGACATCGCACCGTCGGTCGTTGCCGGCGCGATCGCCGGCGCGCTGCGCGAGCCGATCGCCGGTGTCACGTGCGTTCGCGAGGCACCCGCCCCATCAGGTAGAACTCGTCGTTCGGCCGCATCGAGGTGAAGTTGGCCATCCGGTTCGAGAGGCCGAACAGCGCGGTGATCGCCGCGATGTCCCACGCGTCCTCGTCGCTGAAGCCGTGGCCCCGCAAGACCGCGAGGTCGGCGTCGCCGAGCGCCGCCGAGTCGTCGCAGACCTTCATCGCGAAGGCGAGCATCGCCTTCTGCCGATCGCTGATTTCGGCCTTGCGGTAGTTGACGGCCACCTGGTCGGCGACCAGCGGCTTCTTCTCGTAGATGCGCAGAAGCGCGCCGTGTGCGACCACGCAGTAGAGGCACTGATTGGCGCCGCTGGTGGCGACGATGATCATCTCCTTTTCGCCCTTGCTCAGGCCCGAGTCGCGCAGCAGCAAGGCGTCGTGATAGGCGAAGAAGGCGCGGAACTCGGCGGGTCGGTGCGCGAAGGCGAGGAACACGTTGGGAACGAAGCCCGCCTTCTCCTGCACCTCGAGGATCTTGGCGCGCAGGTCGTCGGGCAAGTCGGCGAGCTCGGGAACGGGGAAGCGGCTGATCGGCTTGGCATCATTCATCGTCAACTCCTGAATTGCAGCGCGTGCAACCGCGCGTAGAGGCCACCGGCGGCCAGCAGCTCGGCATGCGAACCCTGCTCGACGACGTGGCCGGCGTCGAGCGCGACGATGCGGCTGGCCCGCTCGATGGTGGAAAGCCGGTGTGCGATGACCAGGCTGGTGCGGCCGCGCATCAGCGTCTCGAGCGCCTGTTGCACCAGCCGTTCCGATTCGGAATCGAGCGCCGAGGTGGCTTCGTCGAGGATCAGGATCGGCGCGTCTCGGTAGATCGCGCGGGCGATCGCCAGGCGCTGCCGCTGCCCGCCCGACAACTCGCTCGCGTTGTGGCCGACGACGGTATCTATGCCTTGCGGCAGGCTGTCGGCGAACTCGAGCAGGTTGGCGGCCTTCAGCGCCTGGCGAACGCGCTCGCGGTCGACCGTTTCGCCGAGCGCGACGTTGACGGCGACGCTGTCGTTGAAGAGTGAGAGCTCCTGGCTGACGAGCGCGATCTGACGGCGCAGCGCGGCCACGTCCCATTGCCCGAGCGGCGTGCCGTCCAGAACCACGCTGCCCGAGGTCGGTTCGAGAAAGCGCGGCAGCAGGTTGACGAGCGTCGACTTGCCCGCCCCCGAAGGCCCGACCAGGGCGACGCTTTCGCCCGGTTCGAGCGTGAGCGTGATGCGGTCGAGCGCGCGTGCCGCGTCACCACCGCGATACGCGAGGCTGACGTCGAGCAGTTCGATCCGACCGCGGGCGCGCCCCGGGTCGAAGCTGCCGCCGTGCTCGGCGGGGGTCGTCGCGACGAGGTCGACGCCGCGGTCGAGCGCAGCGAGACCGCGAGTGATCGGCGCAGAGCTTTCCGACAGATGCTTGATCGGTGCGATCAACTGCAGGAGCGCCAAGAGAAAGGCAGCGAAGCCGCCGACAGTCGCCTTGTCGTGCCCGCTTTGCCAAAGCGCGGCGGTGATCACGGCGGCAAGTGCGCACGACGCGAGCACCTGG
Source organism: Burkholderiales bacterium (assembly GCA_043725065.1). Classification (GTDB taxonomy): domain Bacteria; phylum Pseudomonadota; class Gammaproteobacteria; order Burkholderiales; family Burkholderiaceae_C; genus Schlegelella_A. Next base: position 498 of record JAYSMB010000657.1, on the reverse strand, counting down.
GTCACCGGCGTCATCGTCGCCGACGCGGTCACGGCCTTGAGCGAGACGCGGCGCAGCCGCTCGCTCACCGTGTCGAAGCGCGAGGCCTGCACCTTGCCGGCGGCATGCAGGCGAACGCTCTTCCAGGCCAGCACGTTTTCTTCGACCACGTAGGCGAGGTCGTCGGTCGCCTTCTGCGCTTCGATCGTGAAGCGGTGCAGGCGCCGGCTGTAGTAGCGCATGACGAAAGCAACCGCGGGCAGCATCACGGCAACCACGAGCGTGAGCTGCCAGTTGAGGTAGATCAGGACCGCCAGCATGGCGATCACGGTCAGCGTGTCGCGAATCAGGCTTTGCAGCGTGTAGACAAGCTGGTTCGCGCCGTTCTGCACCTCGAAGGTGAGGGTGTTGATGAGGCTGCTGGCGGTGCTGCGCGTGAACAGGGCGGGCTCGGCGTCGAGCAGCCGGCCGAACATCGCGGCGCGCATTTCGAGCACGCCCCGATTGGCCGCCCACGAC
>JAYSMB010000656.1:0-2926 GCA_043725065.1 Burkholderiales bacterium | reverse complement strand
ACCAGCGTGGCGAAGAACGGCCACTCCCTGGCCATGCGCTGCATCAGCGCGCTGCGCGCCGCGCGCTGGCCGGGCGCGCCGAGAAAGGCCTCGACCGCGGAGCCGAAGCCGTACCAGCCGGGTAGCGCCACGCGGCACTGGCCCCAGCTGAAGCTCCAGGGAATGGCGCGCAGGTCCTCGATGGCGTGCGTCGCCTTGCGCGAGGCCGGCCGCGAGCCGATGTTGAGCTCGGCGATCTCGCGGATCGGCGTGGCGCTGAAGAAGTAGTCGGCAAAGCCGGGCGTCTCGTAGACCAGGCCGCGGTAGGCGGCCATGCTGGCGTCGCTGAGCTGCCGCGCCGCATCGATGAAGCTCTTCGGCGCGCTCTTGGTCGGCTGCAGCAGCGTCGCTTCGAGTGTCGCCGCGACCAGGGTCTCGAGGTTGCGCCGGCCGATCTCGGGCTGCGCGTATTTCGAGGCGATGACTTCGCCCTGCTCGGTGAGGCGGATCTGGCCGTTCACGGTGCCGGGCGGCTGCGCCAGGATGGCCTCGTAGCTCGGGCCGCCGCCGCGGCCGACCGTGCCGCCACGGCCGTGGAAGAGGCGCAACGTGATGCCGTGCGACGCGCGCAACTCGGCGAATACCTCGACGAGAGCAATCTCGGCGCAATAAAGTTCCCAGCTGCTGGTCAGCGCGCCGCCGTCCTTGTTGCTGTCGCTGTAGCCGATCATCACGTCCTGCTCGGCGCCCGAGCGTTGCAGCATCGCGGCGATGCCGGGCAGCGCGTAGTACTCGCGCATGATCGTCGCGGCGCGCTGCAGGTCGCCGATCGTCTCGAACAGAGGCGAGACGATGATCGAAGTGCTTGCGTGGTCGTCGAGCGTCCCGCGCACGAGCCCGACTTCCTTCAGCAACATCAGCACCTCGAGCAGGTCGCTCACGCTTTCGGTGTGCGAGACGATGTAGTGGCGGATCGCTTCGCGGCCGTAGCGCCCGAGCATGGTCGCCGCCGCCTCGAAGATCGCGAGCTCGCTCAGCGTGGCCGCGCTGTACGTCGAAGCGCGCTCGCTGGCGACGACGCGCAAGGGTCGTGCATCGACAAGCAAGCCGCGCAGGCAGGCGCGGCGCGCGTTCTCGTCGAGTGCCGAATAGTCGGGCTCGAGGCGCGCGACCTTGAGCAGCTCGGCGACGACGGCTTCGTGACGGTCCGAGCTTTGCCGCAGATCGACGGTGGCGAGATGAAAGCCGAACACCCGCACGGCGCGCATCAGCGGCGCCAGTCGCGGCGCGATCAACGCTTGCGCGTGATGCCGGCCAAGCGACTCTTCGATCGTGCGCAGATCGGCAAGCAACTCGTCGGCACCGCCATAGGCCGCGCTCGGCGCGACGGCGTGGCGCAAGGCCTCGGTGCCGGTGAGCGCGCGCAGCGTCGCGGCCAGGCGTGCGTAGACGCCGATCAGGGCGCGACGATAGGGCTCGTCCTCGCGATGTGGGCTGGCGTCGCCGGAAGCATCGGCCAGCGTCTGCAACGCCGGCGACACGGCCGAGAGCGTCGCCGAATTCGACAGCTCGGCGCCGAGCTCGTGGACCTGCGTCAGGTAATGGCGCAGGGCGGTCTCGCTCTGTCGCGCCAGCGCGGTGGCAAGTGTGTCGGCGCTGACGAAAGGGTTGCCGTCGCGGTCGCCGCCGATCCAGTTGCCCATCCGGAAAAAGCTCGCGATGGTGTGGCCGGGCAGCGCTTCTTCTACCTCGCGGTAGAGCAGCGGAATCTGCGTCAGGAAGGTCGCGCGGTAGTAGCTCAACGCGTTCTCGATCTCGTCGTCGACCGTCAGCTTGGCGGTCCGCAACATGCGTGTCTGCCAGAGCTGGGTGACGCGGGCGCGGATCAGCGACTCGTTGCGTGCCAGCTCGCGTTCGCCCGCATCGTCGCTGCGCGCCGCAAGCAGCTCGGCGATGGCGCGTTCGGCGTCGAGGATGCTCTTCCTCTGCACTTCGGTCGGGTGCGCGGTGAGCACCGGCGAGATCCAGGCGTGGGCCAGTGTCTCGGCGATGCGGTCGGCCGAAATGCCGCGCCGCGCCAGGCGATCGAACGCGCCTTGCAGCGAACCGCGCTGCAAGTGGCCTTGCCGCTCGTGTACGGCGCGGCGGCGCAAGTGATGCCGGTCTTCGGCGATGTTGGCCAGATGCGAGAAGTAGCTGAAGGCGCGGATCACGCTCACCGTGCGCTCGCCAGAGAGGCTCGTCAGCAGCCGGTCGAGGGCGCGGCCGGCGTGTGCGTCGCGCTTGAGTCGGTAGGCCACCGAGAGCTGGCGCACCCGCTCGACCAGTTCGAAGGCGTCCTTGCCCTCCTGCTCGCGGATCACGTCGCCGAGGATGCGGCCGAGCAGGCGGATATCGTCGACCAGGGGTTGGTTCTTGGCCGCGGCGTCGGCGGCGGTAGCGGGCTTTTTTCGCGGCATCGGCCCGATGATGCAGGAGACGTGCCTGCTAGCATGGGCCGATGACAGAAAGCGTGGTGATCGCGACCCGTGAAAGCCGCCTTGCGCTGTGGCAAGCCGAGCACGTTCGCGGCCTGCTCCAACGACAGTTCGGCGACGACGCTTCGCTCCTGCCGATGACCACGCGCGGCGACCAGATCCTCGATCGCTCGTTGGCCAAGGTCGGTGGCAAGGGATTGTTCGTCAAGGAACTCGAGAACGCGCTCGAAGACGGCCGTGCCCACCTTGCCGTCCATTCGCTCAAGGACCTGCCGATGGACCTGCCGCCGGGCTTCGCGCTGGCCGCCGTGCTCGAGCGCGAAGACCCGCGCGACGCTTTCGTCTCGCCACGCTTTCGTGCGCTTGCCGAACTGCCGCACGGCGCGGTGGTCGGCACCTCGAGCCTGCGCCGCGTCGTGCAGCTGTTGTCGGTGCGACCCGACCTCGATGTGCAGCCTCTGCGCGGCAAC
>JAYSMB010000655.1:0-4217 GCA_043725065.1 Burkholderiales bacterium | reverse complement strand
CAGAAACGGAACAAGGTCCTGGACCACGCAGACCGGCCCGACGCCCGGGCCGCCACCGCCGTGCGGGATGCAGAAAGTCTTGTGCAGGTTCAGGTGGCTCACGTCGCCGCCGAACTCGCCCGGTGCGGCGACGCCGACCAGCGCGTTCATGTTCGCGCCGTCGACGTAGACCCGACCGCCATGGCGATGGACGATGGCGCAAAGCTCCTTCACTTTGCTCTCGAACACGCCGTAGGTCGAGGGATAAGTGATCATCACCGCAGCGAGATGCTCGCGGTGCTGGACGCACTTCGCTGCGAGGTCGGCGAGGTCTACGCTGCCTTCGGCGTCGCACTTCGTCACCACGACCTGCAAGCCGACCATCTGCGCGCTCGCCGGATTGGTGCCGTGCGCCGATTCGGGGATCAGACAGACGGTTCGGCCGGCGTCGCCGCGCGACGCGTGCCAGGCGCGGATCGCCAGCAGACCCGCGTATTCGCCTTGCGAGCCGGCGTTCGGCTGCAGGCTGACGCCGGCATAGCCGGTCGCTTCGCACAGCCACGCTTCGAGTTGCAGGCGCAAGGCGTCGTAGCCGGCGCGCTGGTCGGCCGGCGCGAACGGATGAATGTTGGCGAATTCCGGCCAGGTGACGGGAATCATCTCGCTGGTCGCGTTCAGCTTCATGGTGCACGAGCCGAGCGGGATCATCGAGCGGTCGAGCGCCAGATCCTTGTCGGCGAGCCGGCGCAGGTAGCGCAGCATCGCCGTTTCGGAGCGGTGGCGATGGAAGGTCGGGTGGGCCAGGAAGGGGCTGGTGCGCCGCAGGGTGGGCGGGATCAGCGAGGCGACACCTTTTTCGGCGCGCGTCCAGATGTCGCGCGGCGCAGCGCCCATGCCGGCCGCCCCGAACGCGGCCCAGATCGCTTCGATGTCGGCGCGCGTGGTCGTCTCGTCGAGGCTGATGCCGACGCTCGTGGCCGAGGCGCGGCGCAGGTTCATGCCCGCGCTCACGGCGGCTTCGAGCACCGCCGCCGTCGGTTCGCCGGTGCGGATCTCGAGCGTGTCGAAGACGGCGTCGTTCACGCGCACCAGGCCCATCGCCTCCAGACCGGCGGCAAGGACGGCGGTGTAACTTGCGACGCGACGCGCGATCCGGGTCAGACCTTCGGACCCGTGATAGACCGCGTACATGCTCGCGACGACAGCCGGCAGAACCTGCGCCGTGCAGATGTTGCTGGTCGCCTTCTCGCGGCGGATGTGCTGCTCGCGCGTCTGCAAGGCCAGGCGATAAGCCGGTCGCCCGTGCGCGTCGACGCTGACGCCCACCAGCCGGCCCGGCATCGAGCGCTTGAATCCGTCCTTGGTCGCGAGGTAGGCGGCGTGCGGGCCACCATTGCCCATCGGCATGCCGAAGCGCTGCGTGTTGCCGACGCAGATGTCGGCGCCGAACTCGCCGGGCGGAACGAGCAAGGTGAGGGCGAGCAGATCGGCGGCGACGATCGCGACGCCGCCTTTGGCGTGGACCGCGGCCACGATCGGCTTCAGGTCGTGGACTGTGCCGTTGACGCCAGGGTATTGCAGGAGGACCGCGAACGTGCTGGCTTCGCCGGCCGCTCGGGCCGGCCCGGAGACGACAGTGATGCCGAGCGGTGCCGCACGCGTTTGTACGACCTCCAGCGTTTGCGGCAGCACGTCGTCGGCGACGAAGAAGGTCATGCCTTTGCCGCTGCCGCCGACGCGCAGCGCGAGCGTCATCGCTTCGGCGGCGGCGGTCGCTTCGTCGAGCATCGAAGCGCCGGCGATGGCCATGCCCGTCAGGTCGCAGACCATGGTCTGGAAGTTGACGAGCGCCTCGAGCCGGCCCTGCGAGATCTCAGCCTGGTACGGCGTGTAGGCGGTGTACCAGGCCGGGTTTTCGAGGACGTTGCGCAGGATGACGCCGGGCGTGTACGTGCCGCAATAGCCCTGACCGATGAAGCTCTTCAGGACCCGGTTCTTCGCCGCGATGCCGCGCAGCTCGGCCAGCGCCTCGGCTTCGCTCAGCGGGGCGGGCAGACGCATCGCCGCGGCGCGCGCAATCGACGCCGGAACGATCGCTTCGACCAGTGCGCGTCGCGATGCCGCACCGATCGCCAGCAGCATCGGCGCCTCGGCATCGGCATCAATGCCAATGTGGCGGGCGACGAACTCGGAAGCGTTCTCGAGTTCGGCGAGCGGTTTCAGGGCGGACATGAGCATGGAAAGTCCTCGTGCACGCAGCGACAGGCGAACGCTCAGGCGTTCTTGACGAGCTCGTCGTAGGCGGCCTGGTCCAGCAGCGCGGCGACCTCGGCCGGATCGGCGATCGCCATCCTGAAGAACCAGCCCGCAGCGAGCGGATCGCTGTTGGCGAGCGAAGGATCGGCGCGCAGCGCCTCGTTGACTTCGACGATCTCGCCGCTGACCGGCATGTACAGATCGGCGGCCGCCTTCACCGACTCGACGACGCCCGCGACCTCGCCTTTCTTGAAGCGCTTGCCGACAGCAGGCAGGTCGACGAACACAACGTCGCCGAGCGCGTCTTGCGCGTGATGAGTGATGCCGACGGTCGCCGCCGCGGCATCGTCGGTGTCGATCCATTCGTGGTCGCTGGTGTAGCTGACGCTCATCGCTGGGGCTCCTGAGAAGGTTCGGGAAAATCAACCGCGGAAATAGCGGTGCGGCGTGAAGGGAAGCGTGACGACGCGCATCGGCTGACGCTTGCCGCGCACATCGGCATGGACGATCGTTCCGGGCACGGCGAGCGCGGCAGGTAGGTAGGCCATCGCGATCGGCTGGCCAACGCTGGGGCCGACGGTGCCGCTGGTGACGCGGCCAAGAGGCAAGCCGGCGGCGTCGACGATTTCGGCGCCTTCGCGCACGGGCACTCGCTCGAGGCCAAGCAGACCCACGCGTTTTTTCGCCGTGCCGCTGGCGAGCTGTTCGCCGATCGTCGCCGTGCCAGGGTAGCCGCCGGCGCGCGCCCCTTCGGCGCGGCGAACTTTCTGGATCGCCCAGGTGAGAGCGGCTTCGACTGGCGTCGTCGCCGTGTCGATGTCGTGACCGTACAGACACAGACCCGCTTCGAGCCGGAGCGTGTCGCGCGCACCGAGGCCCGCGGGCGCGACTTCCGGCTCGGCCAGCAAGGCACGCGCGAGGGCCTCGGCATCGCTCGCGGCGACCGAGATCTCGAAGCCGTCTTCGCCGGTGTAACCGGAGCGCGTCGCGAAGCAGGGGATGCCGGCGATCGTCGCTTCGGCTCCGCTCATGAAGGTGAGCTTCGTCAGCGACGGCGCCAGTCGACCCATGACGGCTGCGGCCCGCGGACCCTGCAACGCGAGCAGCGCCTGCTCCGGCATCGGCTCAACGGCGCAACGGTCGGCAATGTGCGCGCGCAGGTGCGCGATGTCGGCTTCTTTGCACGCTGCGTTGACGATCAGGAAGAGGTGGTCATCACGGCGCGTCACCATCAGGTCGTCGAGGATGCCGCCCGCGTCGTTGGTGAAGAGGGCGTAGCGCTGCTTGCCGGGCAAAAGCCCGATCACGTCGACGGGAACCAGCGTTTCGAGCGCCGCCCCAGCGTCGGCGCCGCGAAGGCGGAGTTGCCCCATATGCGAGACATCGAAGAGCACAGCCGATTCGCGGCAACGCCGGTGTTCGGCGAGGATCCCGTGCGGATACGAGACCGGCATCGCGTAGCCGGCAAATGGCACCATCTTCGCGCCCAGCTCGACGTGCAGCGCATGCAGCGGCGTCTTCAAAGGGGCCTGGGGCAAAGCATGCATGTCAGGGCTGGTCATGAGGGCACCGGAGCAAATCGCAAGCCCGCGGCGCCGAAGCTACGCGGGATCATTTGCCCTTGCTGTCCGCTCTACCTGAGAGATTGGCGGCGCCGAAAAACGGTGCCGCTTGCCCCTTCGGTGGGCCCGCTCGGGGCGGGCCTCTCTCCAGCGAGGAACGCCTGCGAAAACACAAGCGTTTGCCAGTCCTTGGTGCCTGAGCGTTCGACGCGGCCCGCAAGCCTCATCTGCGCCTTCGGCGGCTTCGGTGAAGAAGCACTCTCCTGGCGGGTGCCAGTTTAGCAGCGGTGGTGAGCCGCTCCGATAATCGGACGATGACGAGCAGCGATGAGTGGCTGCGCATCGAGTCGCTCGACCTCGAGGCGCGGGGCGTGGCGCACAACGCCGAAGGCAAGGTTGTTTTCGTCGAAGACGCCTTGC
>JAYSMB010000654.1:0-4252 GCA_043725065.1 Burkholderiales bacterium | reverse complement strand
CAATGGTGAGGACAAGGCGGTTTTAATTTGGAGTTTGAGCTGTACAGTACCGGTATTTCGGGCAAGGGAATTCAAATACCTGGTAATATCCGGACCCTGTTTCGTTTTCGGGTCCGTTCAGACGGACTTCGGGAGCGAGTATTTCCCGGTTGAGCCTGTGCTTGCGCTCGGCATTCGGGGTGCGACGGTCTAAAAAAGTAGCGATGTCAAAGGCCTTTCAACGAACCTCGAGGCAAACGAGGCCCAAAACAAAAGAAACGCACCCACGGTCGAAACGGCTTTCGGCTGGGCTCTCACAGTTTCTGGGCAATGTCGGCCTGAAGCTTTTTCGAGAAGTCTTCGAGGGACATCACACCGAGGTCGTGGTTGCCCCGGGCGCGCACGGCAACGGTTCCGTTTGCCTTTTCCTTGTCGCCAACGACCAGGATGTACGGAACCTTTTGCAACGAATGCTGGCGGATTTTATAGGTGATTTTCTCGTTCCGCAAATCGCACTCGACTCTAAGTCCTTGTTTTTCCAACGTTTCGGTCACTTCCCTGGCGTAGTCTGCCTGCCCTTCCGAGATATTGAGCACGCTCACCTGCAACGGCGCCAGCCAAGCCGGCAAGGCGCCTGCATAGTGCTCGATCAGCAAGCCGATAAATCGCTCGAAGCTGCCGATGATCGCCCGGTGCAGCATCACCGGGAACGCCCGGCCGCTGGTGTCGGTGACGTAGTCGCCACCGAGGCGCTCGGCCGTGTTGAAGTCGACCTGCATCGTGCCGAGCTGCCATTGCCGGCCGATCGCGTCTTTCAGCGTGTATTCGATCTTCGGCCCGTAGAAGGCGCCGTCGCCCGGCACGATCACGAACTCGCAGCAGGAACGGCGCAGCGCCTCCATCAGCGCGAACTCGGCCTTGTCCCAGGATGCGTCGGAGCCCACCCGGGCCTCGGGCCTTGTCGCTACCTTGTAGACGATCTCGGTGAAGCCGAAGTCCTTGTAGACAGCCTGAAGCTGCGCCGTGTAGGCCACGCATTCCTCGAGGATCTGGTCTTCGGTGCAGAAGATGTGGCCGTCGTCCTGCGTGAAGCCGCGGATCCGCATGATCCCGTGCAAGGCGCCGCTCGGCTCGTTGCGATGGCACTGGCCGAACTCGCCATAGCGCAGCGGCAACTCGCGATAGCTGCGCAGCTGCGACTTGAAGATGAGAACGTGGCCGGGGCAGTTCATCGGCTTCAACGCATAGTCGCGTTTCTCCGACTCGGTCGTGAACATGTTGTCCCGGTAGTTGTCCCAGTGACCCGTCTTCTCCCACAGGCCGCGATCGAGGAGTTGCGGACTTTTCACTTCGAGATAGCCGCCTTGCTGGTAGATCGCGCGCATGTAGCGCTCGACGCTTTGCCACAGCGCCCAACCCTTGGGATGCCAGAACACCAGGCCCGGCGCGTGCTCGTCCACGTGGAACAAGTCGAGCTCGCGGCCAAGCTTGCGATGGTCACGCTTCTCGGCCTCTTCGATGCGCACGAGGTGTTGCCGCAGCTCTTCTTTGGTGGCCCAGGCCGTTCCGTAGATGCGTTGCAGCATCTCGTTGCGATGGTCGCCGCGCCAATAGGCGCCGGCCACCTTCATCAGCTTGAAGTGGCGCAGCTTGCCCGTGCTCGGCACGTGCGGGCCGCGGCACAGGTCCTCGAATTTTCCTTCGCGGTAGAGCGACACGTCCTCGCCCGCCGGAATGCTGGCGATGATCTCGGCCTTGTACGCTTCACCGATGCTTCGGAAATGCGCCACCGCCTCGTCGCGCGGCAGCACGCGGCGCTCGACCTTCTCGTCCTTTTTCGCGAGTTCGGTCATCTTCGCTTCGAGGGCCACGAGGTCTTCGGGCGTGAACGGCCGCTTGTACGAGAAGTCGTAGAAGAAGCCGCTTTCGATCACCGGGCCGATCGTGACCTGCGCGTCGGGGAACAGCTCCTTGACCGCGTAGGCCAACAAGTGAGCGGTCGAGTGACGGATGACCTCGAGGCCATCGACGTCCTTGTCGGTGATGATGGCCAGGCGCTCATCGTGGTCGATGACGAAGCTCGTGTCGACGAGCTTGCTCGTCGCGCCACTGCCGATGCGGCCGGCCAACGCCGCCTTGGCCAAGCCGGGGCCGATGGAAGCCGCGACCTCGGCCACCGTCGCCGGGCCGGGGAATTCGCGACGCGATCCGTCGGGAAGCTGAATCGAAACCATCGAAGTCTCCAGAAAGCAAAAAGCGCGGCCGGGGCCGCGCTGTGTTGGACGAGAGAAAAAGCGAAATGCGATGTCGGGACGCGCGGCGGCCTACACCCAGCGAAGGGCGCGGGTAGTTCGCGGTGTCATAACCGCCATGCCTTTCTCGCTCTTGTCGTTGTCCATGCCGCGATTGTAATTCAGGGGCTAGAACGGCAGGATCTTGAGGTTGGCCGTGCGCTCGATGAACCAGAGCCCGGCGATCGTCATCGCGAGCAGCGAGCCGCCGCGGATCACGAACGACCGGTAGCGCGACCAGCGGCGCAGGCCGAACAAAACCGCGGTCGCGACGATCACGATCATCAGTTGCCCCAACTCGAGGCCGACGTTGAACTGAAGCAACGCCCAGGCGAAGTCGGCCGTCGGCAGGTTGAGCTCGGCCAGCACGCTCGCAAAGCCGAAGCCGTGGATGAGGCCGAAGAAGAAGGTGACGACGATCCGGCGCACCGGGAAGACCGGCCAGATGTTGTCGAGGGCGGCGAGCACGATCGTTACGGCGATCGCCGGCTCGATGAACGACGAGGGCAGCGACACCAGCTTCAGCGCCGCGAGCGTGAGCGTGATCGAGTGCGCGACCGTGAACGCTGAGACGATGCCGACGACCGGAAGGATCGCCAGCGAGAGCCGCTCCACGGGCCGCCAGCCCTCGGCCGTGCGCCGCATCACGGCGGGCAGCAACAGGCAAAGCAGGAACAGAACGTGGTCGTAGCCGCCGAGGATGTGGCGGATGCCCTCGCCGAGGAATTGCCAGTGCGAAGTCGCCGACGAATCGGGCGATGCGGCAACCTGTCCGGCGCCGCTCGCCGCCGATCCCGCCGACGCCGCGCCGGTCGTCGCCGACCGCGACGGGTCGAGCACCGACAGCACGAGCGGCTGGCCCGGCCGCTGGATCTTGGCGATGCCGCGATGCGTCGGGTCGACTTCGGCGAACAGCGAATAGGCGATCGCAGGCTGCGCTGCCAACGTGCAGTTCGAGACGAGATGGAGAACCGCGTAAGTGCCGTCGTTGCGACGCTCCAGGCCACGCTCGATCGGGCGCAGCTCGCATCCTTCGATCGCAAGGTGCGCCATCGCGTACGACTCGATGCGCGGCCAGGCCGCCTTGACTTCGCCCCAGGTCAGCTTGCCGTCGCCGTCGGTATCGAGGTCGAGCGCGATGTCGAGGTCGCGCAGGGCGATGTCCCACCGCACCGCGAGCTGTCCCGGCGCAGCGTCGATCTGCAGGTAGGAATCGCTCGACTTGTGTGCGCTTGCCGGTCCCGCCAGCGCAGCGAGGGCGATCGCGACGAGCGCGCGCTGCGCCGCCCGGCCGAGCACCGACATGCGATCAGAGCAGCGCATCGATGCGCCGGTCGTGCAGGCCTTGAGACGCTTTCAGGCGCCGCGCTTCCTCCATCGCTTTCGAATCGCCGCTGGCCTTCGCCGCTTCCGCAAACACGAGCAGGTCGAGCGCTTCGCGCTGCTGCTCGACGTCGCCACGCGCCAGCTCGAGCGCACGTTGCGGCGCGGCGTCGACGTAGAGCGCGAACATCGCCTGCTCGCGGCCGTGAAACTTCTTCGCCTCCGGGCGCTGATTGGCGAGGTTGATGCGGTCGCGCATCTCGGCCACGTCGCGCTCGGAGCCCGGCGCTTTCGCGCGCGTGCCGGCGATTGCCAGGCGCAGCACGACCGCATCGGTTCGGGTCTCGTTCTTCAAGACCCTGAGCGCCTCGGCCGGCCGGCCCTGGGCGATCAGGAAGTCGGCGTAGGCGATGGCCGCATAGGAGTCCGGGCCGAGCCGGAGCACGCCGCGATAGGCCGCGTCGGCAGCGGCGGCGCGGCCGTCGCGCTGTTCGAGTTCGGCCAGCGACGTCAGCAACCAGCCCTGCGTGGCCGGCGGCAGGCCCGGCTCGGCAAGCAGCGCCTCGAAGCGCTTGCGCGCGTTGCCCACATCGCCGCGCAAGGCGGCGTTTTCAGCGAGGCAAGCGCCCGAGTGCAACTGCGCGCCGGCGGCGGCGACG
>JAYSMB010000653.1:0-3857 GCA_043725065.1 Burkholderiales bacterium | reverse complement strand
CTGTATCACGTCGGCTATCCGATCTCGCGCAGTGGCGTCGTGCTTACGATCGGTCAATACCAGATGCTGGTCGCCGATGCCTGCTCGGGCCTGCATTCGATGTACAGCCTGAGCGCGCTCGGCACGCTGTTCATGTACATCACGGCGCGCCCGGGGCGGTTGCACAACGCGATCATGCTGGCGAGCATCCTGCCGATCGCCTTCATTGCCAACATCGTGCGCGTGATCGCGCTCGTGCTGATCACCTACCACTTCGGCGACGAGGCCGGCCAGGGCTTCCTGCATGGCGCGGCGGGGATCGTCCTGATGCTGGTGGCGCTGCTGTTCTTCTTCGCCCTCGACGCCGGGCTCGGCCACCTCTTTCGCCGCGTTGCCCGCGGCGGCAACGGCCCGCCGCCGTCTGCGCCCGGCCCGACTAGCGACGTGAGCGACTAGCGAGTCTCGGCCTGGGCGACCAGGCCGCTCAACTGCTTGCGCGCCGGACCGGGAACGGCGCTCATCATGTCGGCGACGAACTTCTGCTGCATCGCGAACGCGCGCTTCGGGTCGTTGTCGATCGACGAGACCCGGAACAGGAGGCCGTCGGGAATCTGTCCGGTGAGGCCGAGCCGGATCTGCGCCACACGCTTGTCGAACGACGAGTGGATGATCTGGTCGCCAACCGTCAGCCAGTAGGTCACTGGTTCGCTGCGCGCGCCCAGGCTGGTGGTCAGCCGGCGCACCTCGATCGGGCCGAACGGCGTGGGCAATGCGCCTTCTTCGACCTGACCGAGCTTGAAGCCCTGCGCCGGATAACACACCTCGGGCCGATGCGCCTGCAGGCCGCCCCGCTGGTCGTCGCCGTAAGCCATCGAGAGCATGATCTGGTAGCCGCTCCTGTCGACATAGGTGCGGGTCAGGATCTGGCTGTACAGCTTGTCGAGCAGCTCGCGTGTCTGGGGGTTGACGACCAGGGTACTCCGATCGGGCAGCTCGACCCATTCGCCGAACTGTCGGGGCACGATCGCCTCGAGCGAGATCGCGTTGCCCTTGTCAGTCACCTTGGCGCTCGGGCGCGCAGCGATGCCCGCGACCGATGCTGCGCACATCAGGGCGACGAGGACGAGGGCAGTGGGGCTCGGTTTCATGTCAACTCGGCAGGCGCCGCCATCCTACCCGCGAGCCGAAGACCGCGCCGACAGCTCGTCGATCAGCGCTTTCGTCTGTCGGATATTTCCCCGGCTCGACGCGCCGAAGACGATCGACTCGATGGCCGGCTGGCTGCACACGTAGCCGATCGCCTCGCGCGGCGCGATCGCGCCCGACGCGAGCACCGACATCGCCACCGGCCGAAACCTGCGGCTGCGCAAGGTCTCTTCGTACAGCGCCACTCCGCCGCACATCCGAAAGCCGATCTTGTTGATGTTGGCGCAGACGATCGGGTTGTCGAGGCCCAGCCCATCGAGCACGTCGAGAAGGCGCGGCAGATTCATCGTGATGAAACCGGGCTCGGCGCCGTACCGGCTGCGCACGTGATCGTTGAACATGCGAAACGTGTCGTTCATCCGCAAGCCGAGCAGCAGATCGGTGATCACGTTCTGCATGAAGATGACCGGTGTGCTCAGACCTTGGAAGGTCTTCATCTCGGCGTCGATCAGCAACTGCATGATCGATTCGACGTCCTTGCCCGCGAGCGCGACGCCGCCCTTGAGCATGGCCGCGAGCGCGCCGTCCTGCGGCAGGAACTGACGCAGCGCATCGATCATGCCGTGCTCGGTCGCTGCGTTGGCGTACTTGTGCGCGTAGGGCATGCATGGGTAGAAACGGTAGTCGCGATACTGCGCGGAGTTGGCCCGGAAGTGATCGCAGATCTCGGCCATGCGGTCGTGGGTCGTGCACATGAACGTGCGGATGCCTTCGGCGTACGCGGCGTCGAGCACGTCGATGATCGCCGCCGTGTCCTGGAAGCGCATCGCCTGCGAGCGCGCCTTGTCTTCCGACATGTGGTTGACGCCGAAGAACTGGTTGTCGCCGAACAGGACCCGATCCATCACGGCTCCTGTCGCCAACCCGCCGTCTTGCCGGGCGCCCGTCACTTGAACATCCTCGCGAACACGCCCTTGCGAGCCGGTCGGCGCCCTGGCGGTGGCGCGCTCGCCTCGGCCTGGCCGGCGATCATCGCCACCAGGCGATCGGTCGCCAGCGCCGAGCGAAAGCTGTTCTCGCCGTCGCGACGACCCGTCAGGATGCTCTGCGCGAAGTAGTCGATCTGCGCCGAATACTCCTCGCCGCGCAGGTAGTACCAGACTTCTTCGGACAGGTCGGTGGTGTAGCGGATCGTCCAGCCTCGGCCGACTCCGGGCAGCGCCGGGTGCGGTTCGCGCAGGTAGATCTGGCACTCCTGCCGATCGGCCGTGATGCGGCCGTTCGTGCCCCAGACCGAGATCTTGGTCGACATCTTGCGGTAGCTCTCGTCGCTCCAGTTCACGCAGAGCTGGCCGCTGGCGCCGCCGCCGTAGCGCAGCGTGCAGTAGATCTCGTCATCGACGTCGTGCGAGAAGATGCCGTGGCGCACGACGCCGTCAACCGCATCGGGCACGCCGGCCACGAAGTTCACCAGGTCGACCGCGTGGCATGCGTAGTCGTAGAGCGCGCCGCCGCCCTCCGCGCTGGCCGAGCGCCAGGTGCTGCCCTTGGGCCGCAGCACGACCGGTCCGTAGGCCTCGGCGCGCACGTGGTGGACGGCGCCGAGCGCGCCGGACCCGACGACCCGCGCGGCTTCCTTGAAGGCGCCGACGAAGCGGAAGTGGTAGCCGACCTGATTCACGAGCCCCTTGTTCTCGGCCAGCGCGGCCAGCCGCTCGCCGTCGTCGGGATCGAGCACAAAAGGCTTCTCGCAGAAGACGTGCAGGCCGCGCGCCAGCGCCTTCTCGACCATGCCGACGTGCAGCTTCGAAGGCGTGGCGACGACCAGCGCGTCGAGCTGCTCCTCGGCCAGAAGGCGATCGAAGTCGCCATGGCAGCGCAGCCCGGAATACTTGGTCAGGATGTCGGTGAGGTAGGTGCTCGAGTCGCAACCGGCGACGACTTCGAGGGCCGGGTGGGCGCGCAGGATGGCGAGATGCGAGATCCCCATCTTGCCCAGGCCCACGAGGGCGGTACGGATCATCGTCGGGTGTCCTTGGTCATGGGGGAACGGTACAGGCCGAGGCCGTCGAGAAGAAGCAGCCAGAAGTACTCGACATCGCGGAGGTAGCGCCGCCAGTAGCGGCGCGGCTCGGTGACGAGGCGGTACAGCCATTCGAGGCCGATGCGGGTCATCCAGCGCGGTGCGCGCTTGACGGCGCCGGCCTCGTAGTCGATCGCCGCGCCGACGCCCATGTAGACCTTGACGCCCGGCATCGCCAAGCGGTGCCGCGTGATCCAGATTTCCTGCTTGGGTGCGCCGAGGCCGACGATCAAGCAGGTGGCGCCGCTGGCGTTGACGATGGCGATCGTCGCGGCGATCTCCGCCGGGTCGTCGACGAAGCGCATCGACGGCGAATGCGCGCCGACCACGACCTGCGAGCCGACCCGCGCATTGATGCGTTCGAGCGCCCGTTGCGCCACGCCGGGTGCGGCGCCGAGCAGGAACACCTTCACCGCCGGGTCGTTGGCATGGTGGGCGCAATAGGCGGGGACGATGTCCGAGCCCGACACCTTTTCCTTGATCCGCCGGCCGATCCAGGCCAGTCCCCAGTAGACGTACTTGCTGTCCGACGTGATGAAGTCGGCCTGCCGGTACGCGTCGTAGAAATCTCGGTTGCGCTGCAGGTGGTAGAGGTGGTCGGGGTTGAGGGTCCAGACGATGCCTTCGTCGAGCGCGGTCATCAGTTCGG
>JAYSMB010000652.1:0-2402 GCA_043725065.1 Burkholderiales bacterium | reverse complement strand
GATCGCCGACCGCCGCGCGCGCGACCTCGACGCCGCGCTCGCGCAAGGCCAGTTCGATGCCGAGGGTGGTCATCAAGGTGCCGACGACACCGGGTACCGCGCCGCCCTGCTCCAGTCGATCGCAGGCCAGGACATAGAGCAGCTCGTCGCCGTTGTAGAGGCGGCCGCCCGCGTCGGCCATCTGGACGCGGTCGGCGTCGCCGTCGAGGGCGATGCCGTAGTCGGAGCCGCTTGCGCGCACGACTTCGACCAGCGCCTGGGGCGCAGTCGCGCCGAAGCCGGCGTTGATGTTGAAGCCGTCGGGCTTGCAGCCGATCGCCGTGACCTCGGCACCGAGCTCATGGAACACGTCGGGGGCGACATGCCAGGCGGCGCCATTCGCCGCGTCGACGACGATCTTCAGTCCCTTCAAGGACCGCTCGTTGCTGAAGGTGCTCTTGCAGAACTCGATGTAGCGGCCGCTCGCGTCGTCGAGACGGCGTGCCTTGCCGAGGTCGGCCGCACCGGCCCAGCGCTGCTCGCCGGCAAGCGCGGCTTCGACCTCGCGCTCCCACGCGTCGGGCAGCTTCTCGCCACGGGCCGAGAAGAACTTGATGCCGTTGTCCTCGAACGCGTTGTGCGATGCGCTGATGACGACGCCCAGGCTGAGGCGAAGCGCCCGCGTCAGGTAGGCGACGCCGGGCGTCGGCAGCGGGCCGGTCAGCAGCACATCGACCCCGGCGGAAGCAAAGCCCGCTTCCAGCGCCGACTCGATCATGTAGCCCGAGATGCGCGTGTCCTTGCCAATCAACACCGTGGGGCGGCGCTCACTCGCCTTGAGCACCTGGCCCACGGCGTGGCCCAGGCGAAGCATGAAGTCGGGCGTGATCGGCGGTTCGCCGACCGTGCCGCGGATGCCGTCGGTACCGAAATAGGTTCTGCTCATGAAGGTTTGGTTCGGCAAGCGCTTTTGGTGCGTTGGCCCGCCGCGGATTATCCGCGCCCATCCGGTGCGGCCTTCCAGACCGCGAGGGCGGCAACCATGGCGGCGACGTTGTGGACGCGGACGATCCGCGCGCCACGCTGCACGGCAAGCAGCGAGGCGGCGACGCTGGCTGCGTCGAGCGTCGCGCGTTGTGCCGCCGAGCGCTGGGCGGGCGCGGTGGCCGAGACGCCGGCCAGTCGCGCGAGCGTCGCCTTGCGCGACCAACCCGTGAGCAAGGGCACACCGAGCGCAAGCAGCTCGCTCTGGCGCGACAGCAGCTGGAGGTTTTGCGCTTGCGTCTTGCCGAAGCCGACTCCGGGGTCGACGACGATGCGCTCGCGGGCGACGCCGGCTGCCTGGACCGCGGCGACGCGCTCGCGCAGGAAGCTGCCGATCTCGGCGACAACGTCTTCGTAGCAAGTGTCTGACTGCATCGAGCCCGGCGTGCCCCGCATGTGCATCAGGCAGACACCGCACGATGGATGCGAGGCAACGACCTCCAGCGCGCTCGGCAAGCGCAACGCGCCGATGTCGTTGACGATGTCGGCACCGAGGTCGAGCGCGGCACGCATCACCTCGGGCTTGGCCGAATCGATCGAGATCGGGCAGCCGAGGCGAACCGCTTCGCGCAGCACGGGCAGCACGCGCGCCAGCTCCGTCTCGACGCTCACGGGCTCGGCGCCCGGCCGACTCGATTCGCCGCCGAGATCCAGCATGTCGGCGCCCTCGGCAAGCAACCGCTCGCAGGCAATCAGCGCGCGCGACGGTGTCAGCGAGGGGTCGCCATCGGAGAAGGAATCGGGCGTGACGTTGACGATGCCCATCACGCGCGGCTGCGTGAGGTCGATCCGGAAACGAGCGGTCCGCCAGTTCATCGCATCAAAACAAACGGGGCCGAAGCCCCGTCGTCGAAATCGGTTTGCAAACCGTCATGCCACCGCGGTGGCGCTACCCGGCGTGACCGGAGGCACGCCACCTGCCGGCTTGACGGGCGCCGGTGTCCAGTCCTTCGGTGGACGCGGCGGCTTGCCGGACATGATGTCCTCGATCTGCTCGGCATCGATGGTCTCGTACTCGAGCAGCGCCTTCGCCATCGCGTGGATCCTGTCCTGGTTGTCTTCGATCAGCTTCCTGGCGATCGCGTACTGCTCGTCGATGATGCGGCGGATTTCCGAATCGACCTTCTGCATCGTCCGCTCGGACACGTTGACCTGCTTGGTCACCGAACGGCCGAGGAAGACCTCTCCCTCGTTCTCGGCGTAGACCATCGGGCCGAGCTCGTCGGTCATGCCGTAGCGGGTGACCATGTCGCGAGCGATCGCGGTCGCGCGCTCGAAGTCGTTGCTGGCGCCGGTGGTCATCTGGTGCATGAAGACTTCTTCGGCGATGCGGCCGCCGAACAGCACCGAGATCGTCGACAGCATGCGGTCCTTGTCGA
>JAYSMB010000651.1:0-1837 GCA_043725065.1 Burkholderiales bacterium | reverse complement strand
CGCATGTCGACCACGGTGCTGGCGCGCAAATATCGGCCACGCGATTTCGAGGCGCTGGTCGGGCAGACGCACGTCGTCCAGGCGCTCGTCAACGCGCTGGCGCGGAAGCGCCTGCACCATGCCTGGCTGTTCAGCGGAACGCGCGGCGTCGGCAAGACGACGATCTCGCGCATCCTCGCTAAATCGCTCAACTGCACCGGCCCTGACGGCACCGGCGACATCACGGCGCGGCCGTGCGGCCTGTGCGAGGCCTGTCGCGACATCGACGCCGGGCGCTTCCTCGATTACGTCGAGCTCGACGCGGCATCGAACCGCGGCGTCGACGAGATCACGCAGTTGCTCGACCAGGCCGTCTACAAGCCGGTGCTCGGCCGCTTCAAGGTCTACATGATCGACGAAGTGCACATGCTCACGCCGACCGCCTTCAACGCGATGCTGAAGACGCTCGAGGAGCCGCCCGACTACCTGAAGTTCGTTCTCGCGACCACCGATCCGCAGAAAGTGCCGGCCACCGTGTTGTCGCGCTGCCTGCAGTTCAACCTGCGGCCGATGGCGCCGCGGACGATCGTCGAGCATCTCGGCCTCGTGCTGCGCGAGGAGGCTGTCGCCGGCGATCCCACGGCGCTGAAGCTGATCGCCCGCGCGGCGCGCGGCTCGATGCGCGATGCGCTTTCGCTGACCGACCAGGCGATTGCCTATGGCGGCGGCGCAATCGAAGAAGAGCCGGTGCGGCGCATGCTCGGCGCCGTCGATCGCGGCCATGCGGTTCGCCTGGTCGAGGCGATCGCCGCGAATGACGGCCGCGCCCTGATCGCCGCGGTCGACGGGCTGCGCGAGCTGGGCCTCTCGGCGGCGGGGACGCTCGAGGAACTGGCGGCGCTGCTGCAGGAGATGGCGGTCTTGCAGGCCGTTCCGGGCGCCGACGGCGGCGACGGTCCGGATGCCGCCAGTGCGGTCCGCCTGGCGGCGCTCCTGCCCGCCGACGAAACCCAGCTGCTCTACAGCATCGCCCTGAATGGTCGCGGCGAGCTGCCGCTCGCACCCGACGAATACAGCGGTCTCGTCATGGTGCTGTTGCGCGTGCTGGCGTTCCCGCCACGCGATGCCATGGCCGGTGGCCCGCCGCGGCCTGTTCCCGCACGCGCCGACGTGGCGCCGCGCGCCGCGCCGTGGGCCTATCTGGCAACGGCGGAAGCGGCAAATGCAGAAGCGGTGAAGGCCGGGTCGCTCGGCGCCGACTTGGCGACATCGGAATCCCTTGGCGTCCCGATCGTCGTTCCGGCCCCGCACGATGGTGCCGCCGCCGACCGTTGGGCCGAGCTCGTGCGGCGCATGGTCGAGGCCGGCAGCATCGTCGCGATGGTCCGCGAGCTGGCGATGCAGGCCGAGTGCACGGCGATCGTCGAAGGCGAGGCCGAGCCGGTGTGGCGCTTGCGTGTCGAGCGTGAGAATCTTCGCGCACCGGCGTTGCGCGATCGACTGCAGGCGGCGATGGCCGAAGCGTTGCAGGGCAAGCCGCGGCTCGAGATCGAGGCCGGTGCTGTCGTCGATACGCCGGCCGAGCGCGCCCTCGAAGAGCGGCGCCGCCGCCAGGCCGAAGCCGAGCGGGTGATCCAGGACGACCCACTCGTCAAGGCCTTGCTCGCCCAGTACAAGACCGCACGAATCGTCCCCGGCTCGGTGAAGCCGTTGTGAATTTCCAGGAGCGACAGCCATGATGAAAGGTCAACTCGCCGGTCTGATGAAGCAGGCCCAGGCGATGCAGGACAACCTGAAGAAGGCGCAGGACGAACTTGCGTCGATCGAGGTCGAAGGCCAGTCTGGCGCCGGCCTCGTG
>JAYSMB010000650.1:0-1804 GCA_043725065.1 Burkholderiales bacterium | reverse complement strand
CTCGCGGTTCAGCGCCAGCAGGCGGCGCAGGATTTCCTCGTCGGGCATTTGCGGCGTGTAGTCGGCCCAACCGTAGGCGGCGGCCACGGCGGCGTCGAGCGCTTCATGCACTTGTGCGAGCTAGGCCGGGCGCTCGTTGTAGAGCTTGGTGAGCGTGCGCTGCGCGAGCTGCTTCTCGAAGCCCTCACGCGGGAGGATGCGGTCGGGGTAGGGCGAATGGTCCATGCCGAGCGGCACGACTTCGGGCTCGCGGCGCGTCCACTCCGGGGGGTTGAGCCAGCGTTCGCGCAGGTCATTGAGCGCCTTCGCGGCGCGGGCTATTGCCTCGGCGTGCGGGCGCACGGCGGGCGGCAGATCGGCCGGGATCACGGCGCCGTCGGGGAGAGACTCGGTGCGTTGGTGGGCGGTGTCGGCGGGGGTGAGGCCGGCGGGGAAGGCGTAGGTCTCGAAGCAGGACGTTGGCGTGTAGCGCGGGCGATCCTCCAAAGAGGAACCCATGCGCAGTGACCACAGTTCATGCAGACGCGTTTGAAGCAGGCCAAAGCTGGTGTCGTCAGCGCGCGCGACGGTGATGAGCGCCTGGTCCGGCGACGTTGTGATGGGCAACCACACGAAGAAACGGTACTTGCTGTGTGCGACGGTGGCGATGAAGCGCAGCAAGACCCTCATCGCGGCACGCATTCCAGGACGCGGCTCCGCGAACCGCCACCAAAACTTCCGATAGGCCTCCCGGTTGTTTGCAAGCCGCTCCGCTTTGACGTGTTGCACGACGTATCCGAACGGCTTCTCATAGAGCGCAGCCTCGGTCTCGGTCATGCTGATGCCGAAATCGATGATCCATTGCGCCTGAGGACGGCGGCTCAGCTCGAAGCCATTTGCCCATGGCTTCACGACATCGCTGTTCGGCTGTCCATTCGGGTTCGGCAGCTTCAGCCACTCGCGCGCCAGCGCCGCGTCGATTTCGAACTTCGCCTTCTTCGATGCGCCTTGAAAGCTCGCACCGATGTTGGCGGCAAGCGTCGCGGCCTGGCTCACATCGAGTGAGTCGCCGGCGACGGACGGAGCTGTTAGGTCGGCGTAAATCTGCGGCACCGCCTGCGCGTCAAGCGAGCTGCCTTCGCCGCGACCAAAGCATACGAGCGACACACGCACCGCAGCGCCGTCGTTGACCCAGGCTTCATCGCTCCATGCGTCGAAGATGCGGCTGTCGCGGTTGATGGCCTCCAGCACCGTGCGATTCGCGCCGCCGCGGATCGAGTTTGTCGCCACCAGCCCGGCTGCGCCCAAGCCTTGGTGCTTGATCGAAGTGAGCGCCTTGTCGAACCAGTAGCACACGAGGTCGGAAGCCCCCGGTACGCGCGGCGCAAATGCCCGGTCCAGTGCCTCGACGTAAGCATCGCCGAGTTCGCGCCGCTTGCGGCCGACACCCACAAACGGCGGGTTCCCAATCACCACGCTCACCCTCGGCCACGCCGCCTCGCTGCCATCCGCATTCATCAACGCGTCGCGGCATTCGATCTGGTCGAGCGGGTCGAGCACTGGGTCCACCTTGAACGGGTAGCCGTGCTGCAAACGCCATTGCAGCTCGCCGATCCACACCGTCACACGCGCCAGTTCAGCGGCGTATTCGTTCAGCTCGATGCCCAGCACGTTCGCCGGGCTGGTGTACGAATCGACCTGGCGTTGCAGGCCCAGCGCTTCGGCCTCGATGTTGGCCTGGTGCTCGATGTCCTTCAGCGCCTTGAGCGCGAGGTACAGGAAGTTGCCGCTGCCGCAGGCCGGGTCGAGCACGCGGAAGCTGCGC
>JAYSMB010000649.1:0-2748 GCA_043725065.1 Burkholderiales bacterium | reverse complement strand
TCCCAGCCTTCGTTGTCGACGCGCACTTCGATGCCGGTCTTGTCGATGAACTTCTTGACATTGACCATGTAGGCGTCGATGTCGCCCTGGACGAAGCGGCTCCAGCGCAACACGCGCAGCTTGGCGCCCTTCTCCGGCTTGAACGCCATCGAAGACTGCCCGAAGGCGTGCGGCGAGAACAGCGCGCCGCCGGTGCCGAGCGTTGCGACGGTCGCGACGCCGGCCGAGCTTTCGAGAAAGCGGCGGCGATTGAGTTGCTTGTCGTTCATGTCATGTCTCCATGGGATGTTGTCGTCTCGGGAATGGAACAGCGCCGGCCAGGCCCTAGGCGGCGAGCCGGTCGCCGCTGCCGGCATCGAAGAGATGCGCGCGCTGCGGATCCGGCACGAGGTGGATCGTGCTTCCGGGTGCGAATTCGTGGCGCTCGCGGAACACCGCGGCCACATCGGTCTTGCCGTGCCGGCAGGCGACGAGGGTATCGGCGCCAGTCGGCTCGAGAACGATGACGCGCGACGGAATGCCGCCCTCGGCGGCAAGGTGCAGATGCTCCGGTCGAGTGCCGAGAACGACGCTTTGCCCGTCTGCGCCGCCGGCGTTCGTCGGCGCCTCGAGCCGGGTGCCGTCGTCGAGCTCGAGTCGCGCCGTGGAGCCGTCGCGCCGCAGCGTCGCCGGCAGGAAGTTCATCGCCGGCGAGCCGATGAAGCCGGCGACGAACACGTTCGCCGGATGGTCGTAGAGCTCGAGCGGCGAGCCGATCTGCTCGATCCGGCCGTCTTTCATGACGACGATCCTGTCGCCCATGGTCATCGCCTCGATCTGGTCGTGGGTGACGTAGATCGAGGTCGTCTTCAGGCGCTGGTGCAGCTCCTTGATCTCGCCGCGCATCGCCACGCGCAGCTTGGCGTCGAGATTCGACAGCGGCTCGTCGAAAAGAAAGACCTGCGGATCGCGGACGATCGCGCGACCCATCGCGACGCGCTGGCGCTGACCGCCGGAAAGCTGGCGTGGATAGCGGTCCATCAATGCCGAAAGGGCCAGGATCTCGGCCGCGCGGCCGACCTTGGCGTCGATCGTCGCCTCGTCCTTCTTGGCCAGCATCAACGAAAAAGCGAGGTTCTGCCGCACTGTCATGTGCGGATAGAGCGCGTAGTTCTGGAACACCATCGCGATGTCGCGTTCTTTCGGCGGCACGTCGTTGACGCGTTTGGTGCCGATTCGGATCTCGCCGCCGCTGATCTCTTCGAGACCGGCGATCATGCGCAGCAGCGTCGACTTGCCGCAGCCCGAAGGGCCGACGAGCACCGTGAACGAACCGTCGGCGATGTCGATGTCGACGCCGTGCAGCACGGCGGTTTCGCCGAAGTTCTTTCGTACCGACTGGATGGTGACGCTGGCCATGGGTCTCGCAGGGGAAGCGTTCGTGCTCGCGGCAAGCGGCGACGATTGCAATTGAACGCATGCGAAGTATCGGAAGCGTTGGCCCCGGGCACCATGAGGGCAAACCTATAGAGGGCATTCGCAGCGGTCTTCGTATCATCGGCCGCAGCCCAATTCGGTGCGCGCGGCGAGGCCCCAACATGAAACTCCTGATCACCGGTGGCGGTGGCTTCATCGGCGCGCGGCTGGCGCGCACCCTGCTCGCGCGCGGCGAGCTGGCGGGATCGAAGCTCGGGCGCGTCGTTCTTGCCGACCAGGTCGCGCCGCCCGACGAGCTGACCCGCGACCCGCGGGTCGAAGCGCGCGTCGGCCCGCTCGCGGCGCAATGCGAAGCGCTCGGCCGCGAGGGCTTCAACGGCGTGTTCCATCTTGCCTCGGCCGTGAGCGGCGAATGCGAGGCAGATTTCGATCTCGGCCTGCGCTCCAACCTCGACACCACGCGCGCCTTGCTCGACGCCTTGCGCGCCGCGACCGGTCGCGGTGAAGCGCCGGCGAAGCTCGTCTTCTCGAGTTCCGTTGCCATCTTCGGTCCCGATCCATCAGCAGCCTTGCCGGATCTCGTCGGCGACGATACGTTGCCCGCGCCCAAGACCTCGTACGGCACGCACAAGCTGATCTGCGAGCACCTGATCGCCGACTATTCGAGGAAGGGCTACATCGACGGCCGCTCGGCGCGGCTCATGACCGTCACGGTGCGCCCCGGCCGGCCGAACGGCGCGGCCTCGTCGTTCTTCTCCGGGATCATCCGCGAACCGCTGGCCGGCGAGGAAGCGATCTGCCCGGTCTCGCCCGAGGTCTCGCATCCGCTCACCTCGGTGGCGCGGACGGTCGAGGGCCTGATCGCCGTGTTCGAGGCGAGCATCGATGCCGTCGGCGGCCGCCTCGGGTTCAACCTGCCGGCCGTCAACGCGACCGTCGGCGGCATGCTCGACGCTCTCGAAGCGGTGGCCGGCAAGGCGGTGCGCGATCGCGTCCGCTTCGTTCGCGACGAGAACATCGCGCGCATCGTCGGCAACTGGTCGCGCGGCTGCACCGCGGTTCGCGCCGGCAAGCTCGGCCTCCGCGCCGACCCCGACTTCGCGACCATCATTCGCCAGTACATCGCCGACTGCCGGCAGTCGCCCAACGGCGCCGCGGCGCTCAAGGGGTTGACGTGAACCAGATCGACCTGAAAGGCCGCGTCGCAGTCGTCACCGGCGGTGCCCAGGGCATCGGCTATGCCATCGCCGAACGGATGCTCGCCTCGGGCGCCAGCGTCGTGCTGTGGGACGCCGACGCCGGCAAGCTCGCCGAAGCGAAGGCCTCGCTCGG
>JAYSMB010000648.1:0-12599 GCA_043725065.1 Burkholderiales bacterium | reverse complement strand
GTGCAGACGACGGTGCGCCCGGCGGCGCGAAGAGCCGTCGCGGTCGGCTCGATGTGGGTCGACTTGCCGGCTCCGTCGATGCCTTCGAAAGTAATGAATCGTCCGGTCACGGCGCGGTGAGTTTCCTCTGGAAGCGATTGACCGCGCGATTGTGCTCGGCCAGCGTCTCGCTGAATTCGCTGCTGCCATCGCCGCGAGCGACGAAGTAGAGCGCCCTGGTCGGCTCGGGCCGCACCGCAGCCAGCAGCGCGGCTTTGCCCGGTATCGAAATCGGCGTTGGCGGCAGGCCAGTGCGGGTGTATGTGTTGTAGGGCGTGTCGGCGAGCAGGTCGCGCTTGCGCAGGTTGCCGTCGAAGGCAGGGCCCAGGCCGAAGATGACGGTCGGGTCGGTCTGCAGCGGCATCCCCAGGCGCAGCCGGTTGACGAAGACGCCGGCCACCAAGCCGCGATCGGACCCGACGCCGGTCTCCTTCTCGATGATCGAGGCGAGCGCCAGCGCTTCGTCGGCGCTCTGCAATGGGCTGTCTGCGGCTCGCTCCTGCCATGCCTCGGCAAGGCGCTGCTCCATCGCGCGGTAGGCACGCTTGAGGACGGCCAGATCGGTCGAGCCCTTGCTGTAGGCATAGGTGTCGGGATGAAATCGACCTTCGGGGGAGAGGCCCGGAGCGCCGAGCGCCTGCATGACTTCGGCGTCGCTCAGCGTTGCCAGTGTCGGCTTCAGGGCTTCGGCGTGCGCAAGCTCGCCGCGGATCTGACGAAAGGTCCAGCCTTCGGTGAAGCGCACGACGGCGAGCGTTTCGTCGCCACGAACCATCTTCTCGAGCAGGCGGATCGGGGTAGTGCCGGCGGGCGCTTCGTAGCTGCCGGCGCGGATCTTTCGCGCCTGGCCCGACCAGCGGAACCATTCGTAGAGAAGCAATGGCGGGGTGTCGACGCCGGCGCGGACCCACGCCTCGGCAATCTCGCGCGGCGAGTTGCCCAGCTCGATCGAGAGTTCGACCGGATCGGTTGTCATTGGCAGCGGCCGGTGCAGCCACCACCACGCCGCAGATGCCAGCGCCGCCAGCACGACGAGCAGCAGCGCGAACCCGGTTCGCCAGACTCTCATCGCCGCGCAACGGCGCCGCAAGCGCTCCACCCTTTCACGACATTGGCCATGGCGGCTGATGATAATGGGGCATGACGCCCATTCCTCTCCACGGCACGTGCCGGATCGACGACTGGGGCGTGATCCGCGCCCATGGCGCTGACGCCGCGAAGTTTCTGCACGGTCAACTCACCAACGACGTTCTCTCGCTCGGTCCGTCGAGCGCGCGACTGGCCGGCTTCTGTTCGGCCAAGGGTCGTTTGCAGGCCAGCTTCATCGTCTGGGAATCGGCCGAAGATGAGTTCCTGCTCGCCTGTTCGGCAAGCCTGCTCGCACCGACCCTGAAGCGCCTGTCGATGTTCGTCCTGCGCGCGCAATGCAAGTTGAGCGACGCGAGCGACGAGGTCGCGCTCTGGGGTCTGGTCGGAGCGGACGCCGAAGCGATGACCGGAAACGCCAATGAGTGGGAACGCCGCGACCGCCACGGCGCGGCGCTGATTCGCCTGCCCGATGCCGCGGGCTTGCGACGCGCACTTCTCGCCGTGCCCGTTGGCGTCGAACTCGACGTGCCGGCCGTCGGCACGCTGACGCCGCAGATCTGGCGCTGGCTCGAGGTGCGAAGCGGCGTCGTCGCGATCGAAGCGGCAACCGTCGATCGCTTCGTGCCGCAGATGGTGAATTTCGAACTCGTCGGCGGCGTCGATTTCCAGAAGGGTTGCTATCCCGGCCAGGAAGTCGTCGCGCGCAGTCAGTTCCGTGGCACGACCAAACGGCGCACGTTTCTATTTGAAGTCGACGCGGTGGCCAGCGCTGGCCAGGACGTGTTTCTTGCGGTTGCGACCGGTGAACCCGCGGGCACGGTTGTCAATGCCGCGCAGTGGCCCGAGGGACCGGGCAGCAGTGCACTGGTGGAAGTGCGTCTGGCCGCCCTTGGTACAGGTGAGCTGCGACTTGGCGGCGCGGACGGGCCGATGCTGCGCCGCGCCGAACTACCCTACCCGCTGGCGCTGGACGCCGAAGCCGCGGCCTGATCGCGGCCGGGTTCCCGCGCCCGCCGATGCGCGAACTGTTCATCTACTACCGGGTTCGCAAGGCCGATGCCGCTGCGGCGCGCGAAGCGGTCAGCGGCATGCAGAGCAAATTGCGCCTGTCGCAGACTGGATTGCGTGCGCGCCTTCTCACGCGCCAGAGCGTTGACGGCGGCCTGCAGACCTGGATGGAGACCTATTCGCTCACCGGCGGAATACAGGGCATCGACGCCGGCCTCGAAGCGGCGATCGAGGCGGCCGCCGCGGCCTGGGTCCATCTTGTCGATGGGACGCGCCATGTAGAAGCCTTTGAAGCGGAGGCCCGGTCATCCTGAGCGCAGCGAGGATCTCGACCCGCACGAGATTCTTCGCCGCGCTGGAATGACGGGGCACGCGCATGACAGGGCTCATGCGGCGCGTCAGAGCGCGCGCAACATCTCGACGTGGGCGATGCCCGCCTCGTCGAACTCGGGCCCGCGCCGCGCGAAGCCCGCTCGCTCGTAGAACGACGCCGCCGTGAGTTGCGCGTGCAGCACGGCCTCGCGCTCGCCGCGGCTCCGGGCCGCATCGAGCAAGGCGTCGAGCACGGTACGGCCGACGCCGCTGTGCCTCGAGCTCGCGACGACCGCCATGCGCCCGATCTTGGCGACGCCGGGCACGTGCTCGAGCATGCGGCCGGTCGCCAGTGCACGGCCGAGGCGATTGAAGGCGACTGCGTGGACCGCGCCGTCGTCGGCGTCGTCCCATTCCATCTCGGCAGGAATATGCTGCTCGGCGATGAACACCTCGGTGCGGATCGCCCTGGCGTCATTGGCCAGTTCGGCCCAGGTGCCAACCCGCACCTCGACCATCGATTGACCGGATTCGAAACGATCGAAAAGATCGCGCAACTCGCGCGGCACCGGCTTCGACGCCGTGCCGTGCGGATCGGCGAAGACATAGGTCAGCGTGCAGGCGACGAGCAACTGTTCGTGGCGGAACGCGGCGCCGACGAAGGTCGCCGACGAGGTGCCGACGCGGGCGCAGCGCAGGCCGATGTCGAGCACGTCGTCGTAGCGCGCCGAGGCCATGTAGTCGAGCTCGGCCTTGCGAACGAACAGATCGCCGTCGAGCCCGGCCATGGTCTCCGCGTAAGGCACTCCGAGCGCGCGCCAGTAGCCGGCGACGGCGGTGTCGAAGTACATCAGGTAGTGACCGTTGAAGACGATCTTCTGGGCGTCGATCTCGGCCCAGCGCACGCGCAGGCGCTCGAAGAAACGGAACTCGGAACGTTGCATGTGATGGGCGTGACGAGGGCGACTTCGAGTGTGCCAGACTGTCGTCATGGCACTGATCAACTACATCACCCAGGTTCAGATCGACTTCGGCGTGCTCGCCCTGCTGGCGCAGGAATGCGCGCGCGCCGGGATCAGGAAACCGCTCGTCGTCGGCGATGCCGGCGTCCGCGCGGCCGGCCTGCTCGACCGCGCGATTGCCGCGCTCGGCGTCCTGCCGCACGCGGTGTTCGACGCCACGCCGTCGAACCCGAACGAGGCCGCGGTGAGGCTGGCCACCCGCGTGTACGTCGAGAACGGCTGCGATGGGCTGGTCGCTGTCGGCGGCGGATCGAGCATCGACCTGGCCAAGGGCGTCGCCATCGTCGCGACTCACGAAGGTCCGCTGAAGACTTACGCCACCATAGAAGGCGGCAGCCCGCGCATCAGCGAACGCGTGGCGCCGCTGATCGCCGTGCCGACGACGGCGGGCACGGGCAGCGAGGTGGCGCGCGGCGCGATCGTCATCGTCGACGACGGGCGCAAGCTCGGCTTCCACAGCTGGCACCTCGTACCCAAGACCGCCCTCCTCGACCCGGAACTCACGATCGGCTTGCCGCCCTTTCTAACCGCGGCGACCGGCATGGACGCGATCGCCCACTGCATGGAAACCTTTATGGCGCCGGCCATCAATCCGCCCGCCGACGGCATCGGCATCGACGGCCTCGAGCGCGCCTGGCGCCACATCGAACGTGCGACCAGGGACGGCAGCGACCGCGCGGCGCGCTGGAACATGATGAGCGCGAGCATGGAAGGCGCGATGGCGTTCCAGAAGGGCCTGGGCTGCGTGCACAGCCTGAGCCACAGCCTGGGTGGCGTCAACCCGAAGCTGCACCACGGCACGCTCAACGCGATCTTCCTTCCGGCCGTTGTGAAGTTCAACGCGAGCGCGGACTCGATGCGCAAGGACCGTCGCCTCGCGCGCATGGCTCACGCGATGGGGCTGGCGACGAGCGACGACACAGGCGATGCGGTTGCCGACGCCATCCGAGCCATGAACGCCAGCCTCGGCTTGCCTTCAGGTCTCGCCGCCCTCGGCGTAACGGCGTCGATGTATGAGCGCATCGTCGACGGCGCGATGGCCGACCACTGTCACAAGACCAACCCGCGCCTGGCGACCCGCGACGATTACGTCGTGATGCTCGAATCGTCGATGTAGGCCGGCGTGGCCGGCCAGGCCGCCAGATACTCGCGCCAGTGAGCTTCGTCGATCCCGCCGAGCGTCTCGCGAACCAGCCCGATCTCGCGCTCGTACTCGGCCTCGGTGAAGCCGCCACGCATCTTCTGGAACCGGCAGTACAGCAGGTACGTATTCATCACGTCGGTTTCGCAATAGCGGCGGATCTCGTCGGTTCGCCCTTCCTTGTAGGCGCCATAGACCTGGCTGCCGTCCATGCCGAGCTTGCCGGGAAAGCCGCACAGCTTGGCCATCGCGTCGAGCGGCGCGGCGGCCCGCGGCTGGTACATCGCCAGCAGGTCCATCAGGTCGAGATGGCGCAAGTGGTAACGGCCGATGTAGTTGTTCCACTTGTACTCGCGATCGTCCTCGCCCATGTCCCAGTACTTGCTCGCGACCGCACCATGGCGCAGGCCGCGATAGTGCAGCACCGGCAGGTCGAAGCCGCCGCCGTTCCAGCTCACGAGTTGCGGCGTGTGCCGCTCGATCATGTTGAAGAAGGACTGGATGACGCGCCCTTCCTGGCTCGCCCCGTCGGTCTCGCGGTCGACCAGCGAATGCACGCGCAGGCCGTCGGCATCGCGGAACACGCAGCTGATGACAAGCACGCGCTGCAGGTAGAGCGGCATGAAGTCGCTCTTGCCGCGCGAGCTGCGATCGGCGATCTCGGCGGCGTAGACGGCGGCGTCGTCGGCGCCCGCGTCCATCTGGCGCACGGCACGCAGCCCGGCTACATCGGGGATCGACTCGATGTCGAAGACGAGGACGGGCCAGGACGCCATGCTGCTCGGCCCGCGCGGCTGCTGTTCGCGGCGCCGCTTAGCGCGGCGGCAGCAGGCGCGCCGGATCGATCGGCTTGCCCTGCTTGCGAACCTCGAAGTGGAGCTGGACGATGTCGGCGTCGGTCGAGCCCATCTCGGCGATCTTCTGGCCGCGCTTGACGGTCTGATCGTCTTTGACCAGCAGAGTCTGGTTGTGAGCGTAGGCGGTGAGGTAGGTGGCGTTGTGCTTGAGGATCACGAGGTTGCCGTAGCCGCGCAGGCCGGAGCCGGCGTAGACCACGCGCCCGTCGGCCGCGGCGAGCACCGGATCGCCGGCCTTGCCGCGAAACACCAGGCCCTTGTTGCGCGCTTCGTCGAACGGCATCGAGACCGAGCCGGCGACGGGCCAGGACCAGTTGATGTCGTCGTCGGCATCGCGCGGTGCCGCGGGCGCGGGCGTCGCAGCGGGAGTCGGTGCGGCCGTGGCAAGCGGAACCGGCGCGGCCGAAGCCGCGGAGGCGGGCGGTACGGACGCGACGGGCCGTGACTCGACGCGCGGCGTCGTCGGCACCGGCCGGCTCGTTGCCACCGCCGTGGGATCGACACCGGGAGGCACCACCCGCAGCACCTGCCCCACTTCGATCAGGTTCGGGTTGTCGAGGTTGTTCCAGCGAACCAGGTCTTTCCAGTTCTGGCCGTTGTCGAGGCCGACGCGGATCAGCGTGTCGCCCGGCTTGACCGTGTAGTAGCCGGGCCGTGCCCCCTCGGCAGGAGGCGGCTTGACCGGCTCGCTGGTTGGCGCGGGAGCAACCGCCGGGCTGGCCGCGGCAACCGTGGCGCGCGGGGTGGCCGAGCGCTCCTCGACCGGGGCGCGGTGCGGCAGGTTGGCGCATCCGAAGAGGGCAAGCGCGGCGATGGCAAGGGCCGCGAACCGCAGGGGCCGCAAGGCCGGGATCTCGATCACGCGCATGGAGCCGTTTCGTTCTTCATCGGTCAAAACCGGATTTTAGGGGGACGAAGCGCACCGCCTCGTGAACACGCCGGTCGTAGCCCTCGGCACGCCGATCGACGACGACCAGCGCTTGTCCGCCGCCCGCTTGCTCGACCGGCGAAACCAGCCGACCGCCGACCGCGAGTTGCTCGAGCCACGCGTCGGGAAGGGCCGCGCCGCCGGCCGCGGCGATGATGCTGTCGTAGGGTGCGCCGGGCAGATGCCCGACCATGCCGTCGCCATAAACGAGACGCAGCTTGTTCGAGCGCATCGGAGCGAGCAGGGTTCGGGCCTTGTCGTAGAGGGGTTTAAGGCGTTCGACGGAAACGACCCGGCTGGCGACTTCGCACAGCAGGGCCGCCTGATAGCCGCACCCGGTACCGATCTCGAGTACGGCGCCAAGGTTCCCTATCTGCCGCGCGTTCGTGCCGCCGAACAGCAGCTCGATCATGCGCGCGACCACCGAGGGTTTGGAGATCGTCTGGCCGTGCCCGATCGGCAGGCTTGTGTCCTCGTAGGCCTGGGTCGCCAATGCCGCGTCGACGAACAGATGCCTGGGCACCGTCGCGAATGCGCAAAGCACCTGTGGCTCGACGACGCCGCCGTCGCGCAGGCGCTCGGCCATGCGCCGGCGCACGTCGGCCGAGTCGAGGCCGAGTCCGGCGGGTGTGCCGCGACGATTCGCGTCGGCATGCGCCGCGGCAAGATCGCGTTGCGGGCGCAGCAGGGTTCGCTGTGCCGGCAGCGTGGTGCCGGAGAGGCGATCGAGCTTGAGCGGAAACTTGACGCGCGACCGGTCGTCGGCCGTCATCCTGCCACCTTGCCCGCCCATTCGCGCCACGCCGGCAGCGTCGCGTGATCGGTGAGGTCGACGTGCAAGGGCGTGATCGAGACCTCGCCGTTGCTGGTGGCGTGAAAGTCGGTGCCGGGGCCGGCCTCGCGCGCGTCGCCGGCCGGGCCGATCCAGAACTGCGTATCGCCGCGCGGGCTGATCTGGCGGATCACCGGCTCGCTCGCATGGCGGCGGCCGAGCCGGGTGATCCGGTGCGGCAAGGCATCGGCATCGGGCCGGTTAGGGATGTTGACGTTGAGCAGGAAGTGCGGCGGCGAAGGCGGCTCGCGCAGCACCTGCTCGATGACCTTGCGCGCGACGCGCGCGGCCGCATCGAGGTCCTTCCAGTTCTTTTGCACCTGCGAAAAGGCGATCGCTGGAATGCCGAACAGAAAGCCTTCCATGGCGGCGGCAACGGTGCCGGAGTAGAGCGTGTCTTCGCCCATGTTCGCGCCCTGGTTGATGCCGGAGACCACCAGGTCGGGCCGATGCTCGAGCACGCCCGAAAGCGCCAGATGGACGCAATCGGAAGGCGTGCCGTTGATGTAGCGCCAGCCGTTGCTCGCGGTGTAGACCGACAGGCCTCGATTGAGCGTCAGCGAGTTCGAGGTTCCGCTCGCGTTCTGCTCGGGGGCCACGACGTCGAGATCGCCCAGTCCCTTGCAGGCCTCGACGAGTGCGGCCAGGCCCGGTGCGAGGTAGCCGTCGTCGTTGGCGATGAGAATGCGCATCTTCGGATTGTAGGGAGTCGTCCCCGAGGCGACGCGGGGCCGATGCCTCGTTGCGTATCATCGATCGCAGCCGCGCCGGCTGCGCGCGAATGCAATGAACAGGGGACAGAAGATGCACGCATGGCTTTGCGAAAACCCGATCGGCGTCGAGGCGCTGCGATGGAAAGAGTTGCCGACGCCCGCGCCGAAAGCGGGCGAAGTGCTGATCGCGATCCGCGCCGCGAGCCTCAACTTTCCCGATCTGCTGACCGTGCAGAACAAATACCAGTTCAAGCCGCCCCTGCCCTTCGTGCCGGGTTCGGAATACGCGGGCGTCGTCGAGGCCGTGGGCGAAGGCGTGAAGCATCTCAAGGTCGGCGACCCGGTCGCCGCCATCGGTTCGAGCGGCGGCTTCGCGACCCACGCTTGCGTGAATGCTGCAGGCGTCATGCCTCTGCCACCGGGCTTCGCCTTCGACGATGCCTCGGCCTTCGTCATGACCTACGGCACGACCCACCATGCCTTGCTCGACCGCGCCCAGCTGAAGACGGGCGAGACATTGCTCGTGCTCGGCGCGGCCGGCGGCGTCGGCACGGCGGCGATCCAGATCGGCAAGATCGTCGGCGCGCATGTCATCGCCGCCGCATCGAGCGACGAGAAGTGCGAGTTCTGCAAGTCGCTCGGCGCCGACGCGACGATCAACTACACGACCGGCAACATTCGCGACGAGCTGAAGAAGCTCACCGACGGCAAGGGTCCCGACGTGGTCTATGACCCGGTCGGCGGCGACCTGGCCGAGCCCGTGTTTCGCTCGATCGCCTGGCGCGGTCGTTACCTCGTGGTCGGCTTCGCGCAGGGCGGCATCCCGGCCCTGCCGCTCAACCTGGCGTTGCTCAAGGGCGCATCCATCGTCGGCGTGTTCTGGGGCGACTTTGCGCGCCGCGAGCCCAAGGCCAATGCGATGGCGCTGGCCGAGCTGGCACGCTGGTATGGGGAAGGCAAGATCAAGCCGGTGATCGACCAGCGCCTGCCGATGAAGGAGTTGCCGGCAGCCTATGCCCGCATGGGGAGTCGCAAGGTTCTCGGCAAGCTGGTGATGACGAACCCGTAGCCACTCTTGCCGAGGACCACCCAATGCAGCGCATAGACTGCGAGTGCCGGACCTCTGCGCAAGCACCCCGAGCGTCACCTAACGACAGGGAGGAAGTTTTCGATGGCCAAGATCGATGGCACATTCATCATCCAGATCCCGGGAACGACGGACCTGAAACCACCGAACCTGGAGTGCAAATGGGAGATCGAGTTCGACGGTGAGCCGGACTATGAGAAGGCGCTGCTGGCGCACTTCAAGGGCAGCTACGAGTCGGGACTCAAGAAGGTGATGGAGGCACAGACCAAGAACTTCGGTGTGCCGCTGACTTCGATGCAGAAGGACATCGACGGCATGAAGAAGGAACTCGACCTGATTCACAACCTGGACGAACCGGCCGCGGTGATAAAGGCCTTCTCCGAATTCAAGAAGAAGCACGGCAAGGAACTGCAGCCCCAGGTCGACGAATACAACAAGTACCTCGCGTCGGCGGTCGAGAACGTTAGGGCACAGCAGCTGGCCATCTACCACAAGACGTTCGAGAAGGACGCGATGGCGGCGGCCCAGAAGGCGGTCAAGCGGGACTTGCGCAACAAGAAGATCCGCCACGTCGTCGGCGTGGTGCTGCGCGGCGCGCTGGTGCTTTCGGTGGCGGCCGCGGCGATCGCCGCAACCGTGCTGACCTTCGGCACGGCGGGCATCGTCTTCGCTGCGATCGCGGCGGCCTCGGCCGGCTTGGGTGGTGTTTCCGCGATCGGCAAGGTCGGCAAGTCGATCTTCGACATCCGCAACCTCGAGCAACGCTCGGTCGGCCTGCTGACCCAGGACATCGAAGAAGTGAACACCCAGCTCGGCAAGTCCGAGGACAAGGTCAAGGGCCTGTCCAAGCGCATCGGCGACGTGTCGGGCTACTACACGCAGCGCAAGGCCGAAACTGCCGCGCTGCAGACTCAGCTCAAGTCGCTCGGCGACTCACTGGCCAAGATCCGCTCCGAGCTTCCCAAGCTCAAATTGGCCACGCCCAAGATCTACGCCAAGCAAGTCGGCAAACTCGACGCGGCGGAAAAGGCCTACGGCGTGGCGCGAGACAAGTGGCAAGCCTCGCTCGTCCGCGACGCCGAGATCAGGGCGGTGCTGGACCAGGCCCGCGTATTGGTCGGCGACCTGAACAAGATCCCGTTTCAGGGAACCAAGACCGTTCTCGACGGCCTCAAAAGGTTCAAGCCCTCGAGTGCCGACGACGTGCTCGCCGCCGTTGACACGCTGAGTTCGCTTAGCGGCGCCGTCGGAAGCGTGGGTATGGCCATGACGCCCGCATAAATGTCCACGGCTCTCTCGTGACCCTGCTCCTGCTCGCGGCTCTCGCCGGCCGCGCCAGTCAGGCCGCGCGTAGGTTGGGGTGGCTGATGGGGCTCGAACCCACGACAACAGGAATCACAATCCTGGACTCTACCAACTGAGCTACAGCCACCACCGAGCTGTGAATTGTAGCAAGCGCCCCTCTGCTGCCGCCTCGTGCAGCCGCTCAAAGCTCAGGGCGGCGAGCTTGCCGCGGTGTCGCGCGGCGTTGCCAGGGCCGCATCACTGATCGTCGCCTTGAAGCGCGCCTTGAGCGCTGCGTAGTAGGCCTGGCCTTCGGCATCGCCCCAGACCGCAGCATACTGCTCTTTCGCTTTTACGGGGTCGGCGGCGCTGGGGTCGCGGCCCCAGAGCTTGGAGATGCGCGCAATCGCGTAGCCCTGGTCACCGAGATCGACGCCTACGAATGCCGGCAGCGTCGCGACCGAGGCCCTCAGCACCGCATCGAGCAGATTGCGCGGCAGCTCGTGCGGCTGCGCGCGCGAGACGATCAACGTGTTATCGGACAGCGTCGTCGCGGGCGCGGCGCGTGCCGCGACAAGCTTTTCGGCGCCGAGCTTTTTCGCCATCATCGCAGCCCGCGTCGCGACGAGCTGCTGTCGCACCTTGTCCTTGACTTCGGCCAAAGGCAGTTGGTGCGCCGGCGAATAGCGCACGACGCGACCGGCCGCGAGCTTGCTCGCGCCGATGTCGATCGCCTTGGTGTTGCGCTTGTTCTGGGTCGCATCGCTCGCGAACAGCGCCTCCAGAAACTTGGGATTGGCGAGCGCGCCGGTCGCCTTCGCCCCCGGATCGCGCACCACGTGGTCGGCCTTCTGGATCTCGAGCTTCCAGCGGTCGGCGGCGGGCTTGAGGCTGTCCGATTGCTGGTAGACCATGTCGTCGAAGTCGACTGCGGCCTGGGCAAACAGCTTTTGCGCCTGCTGGGTGCGAAACTCCGCCTCGATCTCGGCGCGAACCGCGTCGAAGCTCTTCTTCTCGCCACCGCGGACCTCGTTCAACTGGATCACGTGGTAGCCGAAATCGCTTTCGACCACGCCGCTGATCTCGCGCGGTTTCAGGCCGAAGGCCGCATCCTCGAAAGGCTTGACCATCGCGCCGCGGCCGAAGAAATCAAGGTCGCCGCCCTTGGTTGCCGAACCTTCGTCGTCTGAGTTCTTCTTGGCGATCTCGGCAAACCTGGAAGGGTCTTTTTTCACGTCCGCGAGCAGTGCCTCGGCCTTGGCTTTGGCCTTGTCGCGCTCGGCCTTGGGCGCGTCCTTGTCGGCCTTGATCAGGATGTGGCTGGCGCGGCGCTCCTCGGGCGAGGTGAAGCGTTTCGCGTTCTCGGTGTAGTACTTCTTCAGCTCGTCTTCGGAAATCTTCACGTCCTTCTTCAAGGCGTCGAGATCGAGCACCAGATATTCGACCGACGCTTCTTCAGCCGCCTGGAACTGCGCCGCATGCGCCGGATCCTTGTAGAACGCCTCGATCTCGGCGTCGCTCGGCGTGACCTTGACCAGATAGTCCTTGGCATCGAA
The DNA here is from genome assembly GCA_043725065.1 of Burkholderiales bacterium. Taxonomy (GTDB): domain Bacteria; phylum Pseudomonadota; class Gammaproteobacteria; order Burkholderiales; family Burkholderiaceae_C; genus Schlegelella_A. Next base: position 731 of record JAYSMB010000648.1, on the reverse strand, counting down.
GCGCAACACCTGCACCTCGCGCTGCTGGTACATCGCGTCGAACGCGGCCGAGGCGGCCGAGGCCGGAGCCATGGCCGAGCCGGTGAGGCCATTCAGCACCTGGCGTGCCGAGATGTCTTCGCGCAGGCGCTGCGCAAAACCTTCCGACGACATGCCGAGCGCTGCAATCACGGCCGGGTTCGCAAAGCCGTCGGCGTCGCGAAGCTGGGCGAACTGCGGGTCGTTCTTGAACAGGCTCCTGACGCGATCGTCGGTGGGCACGAGATGCAGCTTGTCGGCGGCGACGTTCAACACGCGTTCTCGGATCAGCGTCTCGAGCGCGAGTCGGCGCATGTCGGGCGTCTCGAACACCTTGGGATCGATGCTGGGCATCTGCCGGCGCGCCCGTTCGACCCGGTCGCGCAAGGCGTTGTCGAGCTCGACCTGGGTGATGACCTGCCCGCCGACCTTGGCCACCGTCCGCTGGTCGTTACCGGCAAAGCGGCTGTAGCCCTGGATGCCGAAGAACACGAACGACGGGAACACGAGCAGCACCAGAACAAACTGCAGCGCACGGGTATGACGGCGAAAAAAATCGAACATCGGGGATGCAGATGCGACAAAGGCGAACCGTGGTTCGCCTTTTGTGGGAGGGCGCGCGATTCTAGCCTGAAGTTCCTCCCATCCTGTAGGCACCGCGACTACGCCAAGTGCTTGTCACGCCTCAGTATTTTGGTTGTTCCGCGGCTTAA
>JAYSMB010000647.1:0-4487 GCA_043725065.1 Burkholderiales bacterium | reverse complement strand
ATCGTCGATGCGCTCGAGAAGCGCGACGTGCGCGCCGCGGCGCGTCTGATGGAAAACCATCTGCATCACGTCGAACAGAACCTGCGCTTGCAGCCGCGTTTTCCCGATCTCGCTTCAGCGCTTCGTCCGCAATGATCCGCCCATGAGTTACCCCAGAGACCTCGTCGGCTACGGCGCCCATCCGCCGCACGCGCGCTGGCCGAACGGCGCGCGCATCGCCGTGCAGTTCGTCCTCAACTACGAAGAGGGCGGCGAGAACAACGTGCTGCACGGCGACCCGACCTCGGAGACTTTTCTGTCCGAGTTGATCACGGCGCAGGCTTACGAGAACCGGCACATGACGATGGAGTCGATGTACGAGTACGGCTCGCGCGTCGGCGTCTGGCGCATCCTGCGCGAGTTCGAGACGAGGCGACTGCCGCTGACCATCTTCGGCGTCGGCATGGCGCTCGAGCGCTACCCGGCCCTGGTCACCGCCTTCATGGAGCGCGACCACGAGATCGCCAGCCACGGCCTGCGCTGGATCCACTATCAGAACCTGCCCGAGGCGACTGAACGCCGCCACGTCGGCCTGGCCACGCATGTGCTCAAGGACCTGACCGGCGGTGCCTGGCCGCTCGGCTGGTACACGGGGCGCGACAGCCCGAATACGCGCCGCCTCGTCGTCGAGCAAGGTGGCTATGAGTACGACAGCGATTACTACGGCGACGACCTGCCGTTCTGGACCGAGGTCGAGACGAGCGACGGCCGCCACGTGCCGCATCTCGTCGTGCCTTACTCGCTCGACACCAACGACATGCGCTTCGTCCAGACCCAGGGCTTCAACACCGGCGAGCACTTCTTCACCTACCTGCGCGACAGCTTCGACGAGCTCTATGCCGAGGGCGACCCCGAAGGCCTCGACCGGCCGAAGATGATGTCGGTCGGCATGCATTGCCGCCTGCTCGGCAAGCCGGGACGGATCGGCGCGTTGCGGCGCTTTCTCGATCACATCGCCGCGCGCGAGCATGTCTGGGTCGCACGACGCATCGACATCGCGCGGCATTGGAGAACGGTGCATCCGTTCGTGCCGCCGGCACAGGCTGACAAGGGCGGCTGAGCCATGCGACACAAGCTCACACTCGAAGAACTCAATGCAGCCTCGCCCGAGGCGTTCGGCGTCCTCTTGCGCGGCATCTACGAGCATTCGCCGTGGGTCGCCGATCGGGCCGAGTCGCGGCGCCCCTTTGCCAGCCTCGCGCAGCTCAAGTACGTGCTTGTCGAAACGGTGACGGGCGCAAGCCGGGAACTGCGGCTCACCTTGCTGCGCGCGCATCCCGAGCTTGCCGGCAAGGCGATGGTGGCCCAGTCGCTGACCGCCGAGTCCACGCATGAGCAGGGCAAGGCCGGGCTCACGCGATGCACGGCCGCGGAGTTCGCGACGCTGCGTCGCCTCAACGCCGCCTACAACGAGAAGTTCGGTTTTCCTTTCATGCTCGCCGTGCGCGGGCCGCGCGGCGAGGGGCTCTCGAAGGAAGAGATCATCGCGACCTTCGCGCGCCGCCTCGAGAACCACCCGGACTTCGAGTTCGAAGAAGGCTTGCGCAACGTGCATCGCGTGGCCGAGCTGCGCCTCGACGATCGCTTCGGCCTCGTTCCCATGCTCGGCAACCAGGCGTGGGACTGCGCCGAGTTGCTGGCGACGCATTCGGATCCGGTCTACGCCGAGAACGGGCAGCTCACGGTCACGTATCTCACGGATGCGCATCGGGCTTGCGCCGCGCAGCTCGTGCGCTGGATGGGCGAGTGCGGGTTCGACGAGGTGGGGGTCGACGCCGTCGGCAACGTCGTCGGCGTGTACCGCGCCATGCGGTTGAACGCGAAATCGCTTCTCACAGGAAGCCATTTCGACACGGTTCGCAACGGCGGCAAGTACGACGGCAGGCTCGGCATCTTCGTGCCGATGATCGGCGTGCGCGAACTGCATCGCGCCGGCAGGCGCCTGCCGTTCGCGATCGAAGTCGTCGGCTTCGCGGAAGAAGAAGGCCAGCGCTACAAGGCGACCTTCCTCGGCTCGGGCGCGCTGGTCGGCCAGTTCGACGCGCGCTGGCTGGACCAGCAGGACGCCGAGGGCACGACCATGCGCGAGGCGATGCGACACGCCGGACTTCCGGCGACCGTCGCCGCCATCGCGAAGCTCGAGCGCGATCCAACCCGCTACCTCGGCTTCGTCGAAGTCCACATCGAGCAAGGCCCGGTGCTCAATGGACTCGGCCTGCCGCTCGGCGTCGTGACATCGATCAACGGCGGCGTGCGCTACGCCGGTGAGGTGCGCGGCATGGCCAGCCATGCCGGGACGACACCGATGGGCACGCGGCGCGACGCCGCCGCCGCCGTCGCCGAGCTCGCGGTCTATCTCGAGAAGCGCGCCGCGGAAGAGCCCGACCTGGTCGGAACGATGGGCATGCTCGAGGTGCCGAACGGATCGACCAACGTCGTCCCCGGCCGCTGCCGCTTCACGCTCGACATTCGCGCCACGACCGACGCCGTGCGCGACGATTGCGCCGCCGACGTGCTTGCGCAACTGCACGCCATCTGCGCGCGGCGCGGCGTCTCGGTGTCGCTGGAAGAGACAATGCGCGCCGCGGCCGCACCCTGCGCCGCCGACGGACGGGCGCGCTGGGAACGCGCGGTCGCGGCGGCCGGCCTGCCCGTGCACCGCATGCCGAGCGGTGCCGGCCACGACGCGATGAAGCTCGCCGAAGCGATGCCGCAGTCGATGTTGTTCGTTCGCGGCGAGAACGCCGGCATCAGCCACAACCCGCTCGAATCGTCGACCGCCGACGACATGCAGCTCGCGGTCGAGGCCTTCACCCACATGCTCGAAGAACTCGCGGTCGAGCCGGCCGCGGGTGCATCGCCATGATGAGCAGCTACGAAAAGCTCGACGCCTGGATCGACGCCCACTTCGTCGAGGAAACCGCATTCCTGCAAGAACTGGTTCGCGTGCCCACCGACACGCCACCCGGCGACAACGCGCCGCATGCCAAGCGCACCGCGGAACTGCTCGCCGGCTTCGGCTTCACCGCCGATCGCTATTCGGTGCCCGAGGCCATCGTCAAGGAGCACGGCCTCGAATCGATCACCAACCTCGTGGTGCGTCGCCGCTATGGCGACAAGCCGGACGAAGGACTGACGATCGCCCTCAACGCGCACGGCGACGTCGTGCCGCCCGGAGAGGGCTGGTCGCACGACCCGTACGGCGGCGCGGTCGAAGCCGGCAAGCTCTATGGCCGCGCCGCGGCGGTGAGCAAGAGCGACTTCGCGACCTATACCTTCGCCGTGCGCGCGCTCGAGTCGCTGGCCTTGCCGCTCAAAGGCGGAGTCGAGCTGCACTTCACTTACGACGAAGAATTCGGTGGCGAGCTCGGCCCGGGCTGGCTGCTGAAAATGGGCCTCGTCAAGCCCGACCTGCTGATCGCCGCGGGCTTCAGCTATCAAGTCGTCACCGCGCACAACGGCTGCCTGCAGCTCGAGGTCACGGTGCACGGGAAGATGGCCCACGCGGCGATCCCCGATACCGGCATCGACGCATTGCAGGGCGCGGTCGCGATCCTGAATGCGCTCTACGCGCAAAACGACATCTACCGCGGCGTCACGTCCGGGGTTGCCGGAATCACGCACCCTTACCTCAACGTCGGCACGATCGCCGGCGGAACGAATACCAACGTCGTGCCGGGCACAGTGGTGATGAAGCTCGACCGGCGCATGATCCCTGAAGAAGACCCGGTGCAGGTCGAAGCCCAGGTCCGGCGGGCAATCGGCAATGCCGCGGCGGCCGTTCCGGGCGTCACGGTCGAGATCCGCCGACTGCTTCTTGCCCGCGCCTTGCAGCCACTGCCCGGTAGCGCGACGCTCGTCGCGGCGCTGCAGCGGCACGGCGAGGCCGTATTCGGCGAACCGATCCCGGTCATGGGCAGCCCGCTCTACACCGATGTTCGCCTGTACGGCGAGGCCGGCATCCCGGCCGCGATCTACGGTGCCGGGCCGCGCACCGTACTCGAATCGAACGCCAAGCGCGCCGACGAGCACATCGTTCTCGAAGACCTGCGCGGCGCCACGCGGGTCGTGGCGCGAACCTTGCTCGACCTGCTGACCTGACTGGAGCACCGATGAAGACTGTCACGAACCCCCGCCGCGCCCTGCTCGGTGCCCTCGCCGCCCTCGGGCTCGCCGGGGTCTCGGCACCGGCGCTCGCCCAGGAGACCGCCATCAAGTTCCAACTCGACTGGCGCTATGAAGGGCCGCAGGCGATGTTCCTGGTGCCGCTGGCCAAGGGCTACTACAAGGCCGAGAAGCTCGACGTCACGGTCGACGCCGGCAACGGCTCGGGAGGCGCCGTGACCCGTGTCGCATCCGGCGCTTACGACATGGGCTTCGCCGACATCGCCGCCTTGATGGAGTTCCACGCCAACAACCCGGGCGCGGCGAACAAGCCGGTCGCGGTG
>JAYSMB010000646.1:0-1671 GCA_043725065.1 Burkholderiales bacterium | reverse complement strand
AGCCCGCAGGAGATCCACCAGCTGCAGGCCGAGGCGATGCGCCATGCCGGCAACAACCGCTATGTGCGCGGCGGCCTGTTCGTGTGGGGCTCGCTCTTCTCGCTGGCCGAGCAGTTCAACCGGCGCGCCACCTTCATCGCGGCCTGGAACACGGCCAAGGACACTGGCAACGCCGACCCATTCGCGTTCGCCAGCAACGCGGTCGACGCGACCCAGTTCGTCTACAACAAGGGGTGCTTGGATGCCGAAACCGAGTGTCTGACGCTCGCCGGCTGGAAGCGCCACGACGCCCTTTCCCCGGGCGAAATGGTCTACGCGCTCGATGCCGATGGCATGCTCGTCGAGTCGCGGCTCGTCGCGGTGCATCGCTACGACGACGAGGGCCCATACGAGGCGACCGAGTTCCGCAACGCGAACGGTTTCAGCATGGTCCTGACGCCGGAGCACAAGTGCCTCGTCCAGAACTACAACAGCCGCGACCAGAAGTTCCAGCGTCCGCTGCTCGTTCGCGCGGATGAGCTAAAAGTCGGCCACCAAGTCATGCGCGTGCCGCTCGGCGACGCCACCGGTCGCGCCGCTGTCTACACCGATGACGAGGTACGCTTCTTTGCCTGGGTCGCGGCAGAGGGCAACCTACTGGCGCACCGTGGCACGACCGAGAGGCGCGGCGTGCGACTCTGCCAAAGTGCGAAGCACAACCCGCACTACGTCGCCGAGATTGATGCCTTGCTCGCGCGCCTTGGCGGGCACCACACGCGCCACGTCGCGCGTGGTGGCGAAATGATCGTGTGGAGCCTGCGGAAGCCGCTATGGAGCAAGGTCCACGAAGCGCTCCCCGGCAAAATGCTTACGCACGGCTTGGTCGGCAAGTTAACGCCAGCGCAGATGGCGCTGTTCGTCGAGACGTTCGCCAAGGGCGACGGGCATTTGCCCGAGGAAGGCGGCGCGTCGATCACGCAGAAGGACCGCGACAATCTGTCGGCGCTGCAAGCCATGGCGCTGCTCTCGGGCCAGTCGTCGACGTTGTACGAACGAATGGGTCGCCATGACTTCGGCGTGCTCTACGTCGCCAAAAACAGCAAGCGCGCGCAGCGCGGCGCGATGGAATCGCACGCCTTGAAGCTCGACATGGTCTGGTGCCCGCAAACCGAGCACGGCACCTGGCTCGCGCGGCGCAACGGCCGGACGTTCGTCACCGGCAATTCCAAGCCCAACTGGGCGCGCGGCGCCGTCGGCGGCACGCTCTTCACGTTCAAGCAATTCAGCATCAGCTACATGGAGCTGCTCAAGCGGCTGCCGCCGCGCGAGAAAGCGCTGGCGCTGGCGATCCTGATGCTTTCCGCCGGCGCACAGGGCCTGCCCTTTGCCGACGACCTCGACGACATCATCGACTCGATCGCGCAGGGCCTGGGCTACGACCTGAACTCCAAGCAGGCCAAGACCCGATTCCTGACCGAAGTACTCGGCGCCGGTGGCGCAGACTTCGTGATGCGGGGATTGAGCGCGGCGCCAGGCGTGCCGCTCGACGTGGCCGGCCGGATGTCGCTCGGCAACCTCATCCCCGCGACGGGGGTGTTCTTGAAGTCGAAGCAGGACAAGGGGCAGGAGGTCGCCGAAGCGCTCGGTCCGGTGGGCGGGCTCGCCCAAGGCATCGGCAAGGCGATCAAGGGC